>JAHEML010000087.1 GCA_024643705.1 Caldilineaceae bacterium
CAAAGTGATCGTGATTGGTGGCCCGCCGGAACGATTGGAACTGGCGCAACGTCTCGGCGCAGACGTGACTGTGGACATTGGTCTCTACCGGGATGTAAAGGAGCGCCAAAAGGTTGTGCTGGCCGAAACCCGCAAAAGCGAAGGCGCGGATGTGGTTTTCGAGTGTGCTGGCTTTCTGCCCGCCTTCCCCGAAGGGCTGGAATATGTGAAGACCGACGGTACTTTTGTAGAAGTCGGCCACTTTGTGGACATCGGTACCATCGCTGTCAACCCCAACTTGCACTTCCTGCGCCGCAATCTGCGTCTGGAAGGCATCTGGGGTAGTCGTTACAATCATTTTGTACGGGGTCTGACTGTACTGGAACGCAACGAATACCCTTTTGCTGATCTGGTCAGCCATGTGCTGCCTTTGGAGGGTGTGGCCGATGGCTTCGATGCGCTCAACGGAACCTATCAACTGGATGGGGAAACGGTTATTAAAATTGCGGTGAGTGGGGCGAAGTAGGTGGCCTTTTCTCAGTTGCAGACCCCTTGACAGGGTTGGCGGCGGACGAGAGATGGAAAACGACGATACACTCCTTTGGTTCGTCATCCGTCGCTCGTTCGCCGTCTGTTGTCCACCGTCTGTTGTCCACCGTCTGTTGTCCACCGTCTGTTGTCCACCGTCTGTTGTCCACCGTCTACTGCGCCTTTTGAGCGCGACTTATTCTACCGATCATCTCACCTCACTGGTCTAAATTATGATCCAATTCCTCGACCATCCCCGCTGGCGTTCCGGTATCTTTTCACCGTTGCAAAGTGTCGACTATCGCAAATTGTTGGGTAGCAATACCCTTTGGTGGCAGGCGCTCTATATGGAAGTGTTGGTGGTGGGCTGGCTGGTGCTGGAACTGACCGGATCGGCGTGGCAGGTGGCAATTGTCGGCTTCTGCCGCTCGGTCCCCTTTTTGATCTTTGGCAATCTTTCGGGTCTGATTGCTGACCGTTTTGGCCGACGGGCCACAATTGTCTGGATGCAAGGGATCACGCTTGCCGCCTACGTCGTCATCGCCCTGCTATTGGTGATGGGGCGCATCGCCTACTGGCATCTGGTGGTGTCGGCCCTGGTGCTTGGTACATCTTGGGCGCTGGACTGGCCCAACCGGCGTGCTTTGGTTCCCGATATGGTGGGCAAAAGTCGAACGGTGGACGCTATCTTGCTGGAGAATTTGGGCCAGGGCGTGGCCCGCACTCTGGGTCCGTTTTTGGTGGGTTGGATCATCGCCGTTTTTGATTCCACAGGCGGTTTCATAACCCTGGCGGTCCTTTCTCTTGTTGCGTTTGGTCTGCTTATCACCCTCTCCAAAGATCCGATCGCGCGTAGCACCATGCCCGACACAACACCAGTCCTCACCCAGATGCGTCAAGGGCTGAGCTATGTACGCCATAATCAGGCCATCCTTGCGGTTGCCATTACCACCGCGCTGATGAACTTACTCATCTTTTCCTACGGCAATTTTCTTCCCATTTTTGCCAAAGACATCTTGCAGCAGGGCGCGATGGGCATGGGGATTCTGGGCGCGGCCGCGGGTGTGGGGAGCTTTGTCGGCCTCTATTTGGTCAATCTGCTCCGCAGCCGAGTGGGCTATGGGTGGATATTTATGGTGGGTACTTTTGCCGAGTGTGTGGCCCTGACAATCTTCGCCTTCAGTGGTAATTACGCTTTCTCTTTTCTCATGCTCGCGATTGTTGGCCTGGGGCAGGCCAGCTTTGGGATTATGCAAAGCTCTATTGTCCTGATGGCCGCCCCCGACGAAATGCGGGGGCGGGCCATGGGCGCGATTGTCCTGGCGATTGGGGTGGGGCCCCTGGGCAAGTTGCAAAGCGGCGCTCTGGTGGAATGGCTGGGCGCTCCTATGGGTATCGGCCTGCAAGGGGCTGTGGCGTCGGTGGCGATGGTGCTGGTACTTATCTTCTTGCCGGGTATCCGCCATTTCGGCAACAGGGAAGCAGAATCGAGTTAGTGTTCACGCCCGATTTGGGACAATCAGCCATGAAAATGAACCATATAGTCCACAGATACACAGATTACACAGATTGCACAGATTGTATCTTTATCCGCTGTCATCCGCTCGATCCGTGTCATCCGCGTTCTATTTTCAGACAAGCGCGACATCGATCATGCTGTGAATATCGTATTGGGGCGCGTAGCCCAGTGCCGTCCGGCTGGCCGTCAGATCGAACTCGTAGAATGTGGGTGTCGCGTCCACCAAGCGCAGGTCGATGTAGGGCAATCCCAGCTTTTCGGCCAGATAGGGCACGGCCACATCCCACGTGAAGGGGGCTGGCGCGGCTAACTGAAAGGTGCCACCAACTGCTTGGGGTTTGCCAATGGCAGCCACGAATCCAGCCACAATATCATCGGCGTGGGCAATGTGTTTTTTGTACGCCCGCCCATTTTCATCTCTGGCAATCACCAGGGTTTGCGGCTCTTTGGCGGTGGCTTCCTGCAATTTGGCAAAGACGGCCTGGGCCGCGGCACTGCTCTTGTTCACATATGCTTTCGCGTAGTGGGCTACGTAAAATTGGGGCCATTTCAGAATCTCTGTGCTACCTAGAGTCATGGCAAAACGAAATATCGTCACCGGCACTTGGTGATTACGCATATACCCCCGACACAAATCCTCGCCCAGTAATTTTGTCAGCGCGTACATGCCCCCCGGCTCCAAAGGGAAATCCGCCTCGCGAATCGGTTCGGGTATGCCTCCTGGCAGGTATTTGCTGTAGAGCGCATCACTGCTGGCAAAAAAGAAATGGCGCAAAGTAGCCTCGTTGGCAACCGCCGCTTCCAGCATGTTGAATGTCCCGCGCACGTTGATTTCCATGTAGTCGTCGTTGGAGAATGGCCCACCCGCCTGGAAAGCCGCGCCCAGATGGCAGATAGCCTCAACGCCAGCCACGGCTCTGTGCACATCGCCCGCGTTGGTCAGCGAGCCTTCGATCAATTCGATGGGAAGTCCAGCCAGCCGCTCGACCGTGGGGTCTTGGGGCCAAACCAGCCCCCGCAGGTCGTGGCCTTGGGCTGCCAATGCGCGTGCCAGTTGCGCGCCAATACGTCCTGTGATGCCAGTGATGAGAATTTTCATTGCTGCCTCCGGGCAAGTGGGCGAAGATTGAAATCTTGGATTGGGTGATTCATCGGTAAAACCCTTGTGGGTCAAGCTCTTCGCGGATCAACCGCATCTCTTCAGCGGATGGAGCGGGGGTCTCACCCACTCTTTCTGCCGTGCGTAGGGGCCAGCCCACCTCTGCCTGCACATCTGCGGGCGAGACGCCGGGATAGCACTCGATCAGTTGCATCTCTCGTTGGGGGTTGGCAAAATCGAAGAGTGCCTTGTCGGTGATGACTGTCTGCGGCCCGCCGCCGGGCAACCCCAGCCGGGAACGGGCATCGCCGCCGGTCAGGTGGCCGGGGCTGGTCTGGAAGTCGAGTTTGTCCACGAAGGCCCGTTTGGACAAGCGCATAATCATTTGGACACGACGGGCGTTGGTGGCAATTTCGCAGGCGCCGCCGCTGCCGGGCAAGCGCACTTTCGGGCTGGCATAATCGCCCACGACGGTGGTGTTGAGGTTGCCGAAACGGTCAATCTGCGCGCCGCCCAGCAGCGCCACATCCACCAGCCCCCGCTGCAAATAAAGGCCGAACAAATCGGCCATCGACACAGCGGCCAATGCCCCCGTCACCAGCGACGGATCGCCGATGGAGAGGGGCAGCCGGGCCGGACGTGCGCCATAGACACCGGCTTCGTAAATTAGTTCCAAATCCGGCGCGACGGTGTAGCGGGCCAGATTGCAGGCGCTGTTAGGCAGCCCCACGCCTACAAAGACTGTGCGCGCACCGGCTAGCTGGCGTGCTGCCACGACAATCATCATTTCGGACGGGCTGTAGTTAGTTGCAGGCATAGGCGATTCTCTCTCAAGTGACTTCTTTATTCTGGCAGAACGTACAGTTGGCTCACTCATTGACGCGGCCGAGTTACATCTGTTCCACCACGGCCAGTGCTGCCCCAATTCCATCTTCGGCGCGGATTGCTTTGCCCAGTCGAGCCGCGGCCTGACGTATAGCTGGATCACCCACCGCCTGTTGGATGGCCTGGGCCAGTCGTTCGACCGAGAGTTGCCCGCGGGGAATCGGCTCCGGTCCCACGCCGAGCGCGGCCACCCGTCGCCCCCAAAAAGGCTGATCGCCAAAGAAAGGAATAACAATCGACGGTACGCCTGCGCTCAGCCCGGCTGCAGTTGTGCCCGCGCCGCCGTGATGCACCACTGCGGCCATGCGCGGGAAGAGCCAGGCGTGGGGGATCGAATCCACCAGAAAGATGTTGTCCGGCGTCTTTTCGGCAGCCAGCCCGCCCCAGCCAGAGAGGAGGATGGCCCGCTGGCCTGTCTGCTCCACAGCCCGCAAGACAAGCGCTGCTGTCTCTCCGGGCTTGCGGCTGCCCATACTGCCAAAGCCGATATAGACTGGCGGCGGACCGCTTGCCAGAAAATCAGCCAGGGCCGGGGAGGGCGTCCAATCGGGCGAAGCGTCCAGAGACCAGTAGCCGGTGATGTGAACGCCGCCGCTCCAATCCGCTGGTTTCGGGATGACCGACGGGCTGAAACCGTAAAGGACGGGGATGTCCCGCAATGCAGGGGAATTGTACGGTCCGAAGAAGGGGGCGGCGGCCACACCCAACACCTGACGGCGAGCCTGCTCATCCGCACCGCGGAAACCTTGCCACATCACCTGCCGCACCAGATGGTGGGAGAGACGGTTGGCAACCCCGCCCAGCCGGGCAATGGCCGGAGGAAAGAGGACACCGGGAAAGGCACGGGTGGGGGTGAAGGGAAATACGTAGGCTTGCAGGAGGGGGAGTCCCAGCTTTTCGGCCAGCCCAATCGCGAGATTCAGACCGCCCACGCCGCTGATAAGCAACTCTGCATCCTGACAGGCGGCCAGCCCATCCTGCGCCCAGTGCAGCGCTGCCTCGGCGGCCAGTTTGGCTGTGTGGCGGGTAAGTGCGATGAAGTTGCCCTTCTCGGCCAGGGCGCGCACCTCCGGCGACTCGGCAGCGGCTTGCACATCCCCATGCGCGGGCCAGAACTCCAGGCCGTGGCTGGCGACAAGACGGGCGTAGTTTGCGTGGGTCATCAGGCGCACCCTGTGGCCTGCGTTTTGTAGACCCTGGCCCAGGGCCACGTAGGGTTGCACATCGCCCCGGCTGCCCAGCGCCAGGATAGTAATTTTTGTCATTGTCGTCTATCTTTTCTCTGTTTCCTTCAGCCGTTAAACATCCAACTATCCCGCGTATAGCCAAAAATTTCAAAATCATTCTGGTACGTTGTATAGACCAGATCGGCCAGGGCTTTGTGATAGGCCGCGGCCAGGGGAAGTTGGGCCGTCACATTCACCCGCTCGTCCAGAGAAGCGATCAGTTCGCCGGGGGCAGCGAAACGCTGAAGTAGCGGCGCAAAGTCCTGCCGGAACGATTCCACACGCCCGATAAAGTCGTAGGAAATTGTGCCGAGATGGAGCGTTCCCGTCTGGGATTTCCAATGCCCGTCCCGTTGTTCGTCGGGTTGCCCGGCGATATATCCCACAAAATCAGCAAAACCCACCCGACCCAACGCTGCGCCAGGTGGGGTGGGATAGCCGGCTTTCTGCCGAATTGACTCCCGGAAACCGATATAGGGTGAGGAAAGGTCCATCACCTGGGATTTGTAGGCAGAAAAGAGCCGGGCATAGGGGTTGCGCACAAAGGCAAAGCGAAACCAGTGGGGGGAAGTCAGGATTTCGACCCCGGTGGTTGTGGGAAAATCCCCGATGCTGGGCACGAAGTTCATCCCCGGTGTGTCCCGGTAGTGAATACGCATGGGGTCTGCCGGCAGCGGCAAACCTTCCAGTTGTTGCAGAATCAGCTTTATCTTGCTGCAGGCCGACTTTGGAATCGCCACGCAGAAATATCGGTGGGCAGGTGAAATCCAGGTATCGGCACTATTCAGCCCGCCATTGTCTTCGTCTTCGGCTCTGTGTTTGGCCTCTTCGATCCAAGCGGCAAGCTCTTTCTCGGTCATAGTTCCATCGATAGAATCAGACATATGCGCCGTAATCCACTGGCGCGGCCACAGCAGGGATGGGACGCAATTGCTCCAGCCGCTCTGCACCCAGCTTTGCCAGATACTCACCCCGATCCGCCACCCCGTAGACCCACTCCTCCAGCCAGGTTTCTGTGCTGTACTGCTCGCGGGAAATGCCATCCCATTCCAGATAGGCCTTGTTGTCCCGATCGTGGTAGCCCTGGACATACGACGGGTGACAGCCGTAGGGTTCACAGACGACTGCGTCCACAATCAGGCCGGGGATGAGGGTGCGGTTAGGGTCGGCCCGGATGACAGACTCGTCCACAATCTCTTCGGCTATCACAATCACCCGTTTGGAGGCGAAGGCCACTTCCTTCTGCATTCCCACCAATCCCCACAGATGTACATTGCCCGATACGTCGGCCCGCTGCACATGCACAATCGCCACATCTGGGTGGATGGCGGGCACGACGGCGATCGGCCCGGAGCCGTAGGGGTCGTCGATAAAACGGATGCGCTCGTTGACGCTGGGCAAATCGCTGCCCGCGTAGCTGCGCAAGGGGTAGAAGGGCAGATTCGACGCGCCGGCCAGATAGCGGGCCACCAGCCCGAAGTGGGAATATTCTTCCAGCGCGAGGGGGTGGGGAATCCCTTTCTCCACGGCACGGCGGATGCAATGGAGCGAACCCACACCTGGATTGCCCAGATAGGCGAAGACCAGCCCGCTAGCGACCCCCGCCGCGATCATCTGGTCGTAAAGCAGGTCCGGCGTCATCCGAATCAGCGTCAGCTCCCGGCGGCGCTGGCGGATGATTTCGTGGCCCGCAGCGAAACAGATGAAAGCGGTGAAGCCCTCAATCGCCACACTGTTCCCGTCGTGGACGTGGGCGGCGATGGCGTCGTGCATAGAGAGGAGTTTGTTGGGCATTTGATCGCTGGTGTTTGAGTGAATAGATGATTGGTGAGTATACATTGGCAGGCGATGGGAGGCAATTCAAATTTGTATCAAGTCTTACTTGACGACCTGCGGGATCGGAGGTATACTTTTGCGTATACCCCCCCCAGGGGGGATGGGGGTGGAGATGGCGTAGATGGATGACCGGAAAGGATGACCGGAAAGGATGACCGATGGACGACACAACCCGCAAAGCTGTAGTACGCCGCCTGGCAAGCGCGGCAGGCCATGTCAAAGGCATCGAACGCATGGTGGAGGATGACACCTACTGCATTGATGTCATCAAGCAGATTCAGGCTGTGCAGGCCGCACTCAACAAAGTCAGCGTTCTCATTCTGGACACCCATTTGCGCACCTGCGTCACCGCCGCCATCCAGGGCGACGACGCAACCGAACGAGAGGCTGTGCTGCACGAGATTACCAGTGTATTTGAATTGACTAATTGACCACCATTTTTCACGAAAGGATCACCACCAATGACCACCAAAACATTCACCGTTCCTAACATTAGCTGCAACCATTGTGTACACACCGTCAAGACCGAGGTGAGCGATCTGGCTGGCGTGCAGTCTGTGGCCGCCGATGCCGAGACCAAACAGGTCACTGTGGCCTGGGACGAACCGGCCAGTTGGGAAAAGATCGAAGGGCTGTTGAAGGAAATCAACTACGCGCCAGCGTGAAGATGACAAGATGACAAGGTGAAGGGGTGACAAGGTGACGGTCGAACCTCACCTTGTCACCCCTTCACCTTGTCAAACTGTAGAAGTATCTGTAACCCGAGGAGAAATTGTCGTGTCCGCAACCACAACCACAACCACCCGCCAACTCACCGTTCCCGTCATCGGCATGACCTGTGCCAACTGCGTGGCGTCGGTGGAGCGCAACAGCAAAAAAGCCAGCGGCGTGGCTGATGCTGCGGTGAACTTCGCCAGCGAAAAGCTCACCATCAGCTACGATCCGGCCATCCAGAAACCCAAAGAGGTGCTGGCCGAAGTCATGGAGCGGGTGGAACGGGCGGGCTATCATATCCCCATCGCAGAGATCGACCTGCCCATCACCGGCATGACCTGTGCCAATTGCGTGGCGACTGTCGAGCGCACCCTCAACCGGCTGGAAGGGGTGGTGGAGGCGACGGTCAATTTTGCCAGCGAAAAAGCCAGCGTGCGTTACATCCCCGGCACGATTGACCGGGCGGAGATGGCTGCGGCTGTGCGCAAGGCGGGCTACGATGTGGTGGAAGTTGGAGAAGGTGAAGAGGCCGAGGATGCGGAAGCCGCGGCCCGGGCCGCCGAAATCCGCCACCAGCAGACTCGGCTGATCGTGGGCATTGCTTTCAGCCTGCCCCTTTTTCTCGTCAGCATGGCGCGGGATTTGGGCTTTCTCGGCCATTGGGCGCATGACGCATGGGTCAACTGGCTTTTCCTGGCCCTGGCGACACCCGTGCAATTTTATGTAGGCTGGGACTATTACACCGGCGCCTACAAAAGCCTGCGCAACGGCAGCGCTAACATGGACGTGTTGGTCGCTATGGGTTCATCCGCGGCCTATTTCTACAGCGTCGCCGTTCTCATCGCCAAAACCCTGGGTAGCAACGCCTGGGGTGATCACGTCTACTTTGAAACGTCGGCGGTGATTATCACGCTGATTGTGCTGGGTAAATTGCTGGAGGCCCAAGCCAAAGGCCAGACCAGCGCTGCCATCAAAAAGCTGATGGGTTTGCAGGCCAAGACCGCGCGGGTGGTGCGGGGCGGCGAAGAGATCGACATCCCTCTCGCGCAAGTGACTGTAGGGGATCGGGTGATTGTGCGCCCCGGCGAGAAGATTCCCGTGGACGGTGTCGTTGTTTCCGGTTCGTCGTCGGTGGATGAGAGTATGCTCACCGGCGAGAGCCTGCCCGTTTCCAAAACCGTGGGCGACAAAGTGATCGGCGCGACCCTGAACAAGCAGGGGTTGCTCCATTTCGAGGCGACTGCGGTTGGGCGTCAGACGGCCCTGGCCCAGATCGTCAAACTGGTGGAGCAGGCCCAGGGCAGCAAAGCCCCGATTCAACGGGTGGTGGATCAGGTCTCCGGTTATTTTGTGCCCGCTGTGATTGGGCTGGCCGCGCTGACATTTATTGTCTGGTATTTTGCAGGAGCGGGCTTTGTGCCATCACTCCTGCGGCTGATTGCGGTGTTG
>JAHEML010000800.1 GCA_024643705.1 Caldilineaceae bacterium
TCAATTTCCGCCAAGCTTTTCACGGGCAAACGAAGGTCGCATTCTGGCCAGTTACCTGGATTGGCTGGCTGGGGAGTTGGAAGGGCTTGCACTTGCTGTCGAGGTTCGTTCGGCAGATTTGATGACTTCTGCCTTCGCCCGCTATCTTTCCGAGCGTGGCATGGTGCTTGCTGTTGTCGAACGGACTGGAACCGAGGACTTTTTTGCTGCCTGGGTCGAATCCAACGCGCCCTATCTATTCGTGCGTCTGATTGGCAATGACGGAGATCCACTTCCTAATGATCGGGATCTTCAGCGCCCACAGGGCGAGATACTTGATCTGTGGGCAGAACGCCTCGCCGGTTTGTTGGACGCAAACTCTCCGGTCTATTGCTACACCCACAACACCCTGGAAGGTCATTCCCCTGCTTCCATGCGCCGCCTGCGCGAGCGCATCCACGCCCGCCATCCCCTGCCCGATTGGTCTCCTGAGATGGTTGTACAAGTGAATGAAGACGACCAGGCCTCTGCGGGGCAACTGGCTCTGTTTTAGATTCAATTTTAGTGGACACAAGACGTACGGCTTTTTGGTCAAGCAGCCCTGCTGACCCGCTTGCCAGAAACCCTCGCCAGTGGTACTGTATCAACACTGAACCAGACTCAATGAGGACAATCCCCACACGATGGATCGCACCACACCTGCCGCGAGCAACGAAGAGATCGAACTGTACATCCGCACCATCTATTCCCTATTGCGTAGCAGTGGGCCAATCCGTCTGCGCAGCCTGGAAGAAAGCCATGTGGGGATCAACTCCAGCCTGCACCACCGGGCCGATGGCCTGGAGATTGACGTGGCCGCGCTCACCTATGCTGCCTTGCGTCTGCCTGCTTGCTTTCCCGATGTTTTGCTGGTGGTGATGGGCCAGATGGAAGAGGTTTTTCGTCGTCGGGGCTACCCGGACGTGGAACGTTGGCAGGCGGTGGCGGCACGCGCCCGGCGGCGCAAGCTCTACTTCGACGAGAAAAAACACATTTTGGCCGCCTTCATTGCCAGCGTCAGCGACATCGACGATATGGTTCCCACGATGGTGGCCTATCAGATCGAGTGGAACAAGCTGCACCAGAAGCTCAACCACAACCATTCCCTGCGGAGCGATTTAGAGGAAGCTGCTCCTCGCGATGCTGCCCCTGTTGCCGATCACCTCCTGACACCGGAACACAGCGAGCGCATACGCATTGGGCTGGGCCTGTCGGAAGTCGATTTTGAGATGCTCTGCCAACTCTGGCCGGGCCGGGAATTAGTAGAAACTTTGCGCAAGGCGGCTGCCCACCGGATGGATACCCGGGTCAATGTGCTGGGGAGCGGGCTGAGCGACTACCGGCGATCGGTGCAAAACTGGTGGCAGCGGTTGGATGCCAACCATACCCCGCATTTGGGCGACCGGCCCGTCTACTTTGTTAGCAGTAACAATCACAGCTTACCCCACCTGTTTTCTGGATTTGTCCGTCAGGAGCGTCAGACGATCATCGACCTCATCCTGCGCGATCGACCGGAGGGGCTGGACGAAGAGTATCACCGGCTCGTAAAGGAAGCGCCGGAACAGGTGAGCAACCTGCTCTATTATGCCTCCCGTTTTTATCTCAGCCACGGACATTTGGGTGCACAAGCCCAGGATCGCTTTGCTCAGCACGAAGCCGCTGTCGGTCTGAAACGAATGCGCAACCCCCACAGTTTGGATGTGGAGGCCAATGTGATCGAACTCTCCCGGTTGCGCCCGGATGGACTGGACCCGCGCCTGGGCGATTTTAGTCCAACGGAGATCGCCCTGCTGCAGCAAAGTGACGCGGTTATTCTCAACATAGACTACCCATTGGGCATGGCTGCCTATCACATTTTCAGCCAGGTCAGCACCGCGGTCAGCGATTTACTGGGTGTCTATATTATCGGCAAAGCTGCTACCCTTAATGGGCGGGTGGGCGATGTGATGATTCCCAACGTGGTCTACGACGAACATTCCAAAAATACATTTCTCTTTCGCAACAGCTTTTCGGCCATGGATGTGGCACCCTATCTTCGCTATGGCACTGTTTTTGATAACCAGAAGGCGGTGACGGTGCGGGGCACTTTTCTGCAAAACCGTGAGTTTATGCACGTTTTCTATGAGGAGAGCTACACCGATATTGAGATGGAAGCTGGCCCTTATCTGAGCGCAATCTACGAGGATATTTATCCCCGGCGTCATCCACTCAGTGAAATCGTCAATATCTTTATCAATGCGCCCTACGACATCGGCGTATTGCACTACGCCAGCGACACGCCCATCAGCCGCCGCCAGACACTCTTGAGCAAAAGCTTGAGCTACCTGGGTGTGGACGCCACCTACGCTACTGCCATTCCCGTGGCCCGTCGCATCCTGCGCCAGGAGATCGCACGTCAAGCTGGTCTCGGCACAGGCCAGTCGCAAGGCCGCCAAATTGTGACGAGAGGAGATTTCTGATGAATGAGCATCTGCGTCATTTTGCCAGGGAATTGGCTTC
>JAHEML010000801.1 GCA_024643705.1 Caldilineaceae bacterium
TCTATATCTTGCTATGGCCAATGCTGACCCGTCAATCGTGACGAAAAATCATCCCCAGCGGGTCGTTGAGGACGGTGAGACATATGACATTCTGGTCATCGATGATGGTTGGTCCCCTTCTGTGGATTTATACATCCACAGTGCTACTGGTCACATTTCCAAATTAGTCACACTGGAGAACGATCACCTTTTTCGTGATATTCCCCTCGTCGTTACCTATCACAACTGGACAAACGAGGAGTTGGGCAGCGGTCTGCTCTCGTTCCCAATGGACATCGTACTGACTGGCAGAGGCGAGCTATGGTATGAAGAACACCGCACGAAAGTGACCCAGAATCCAACCTTTACAAACGAATTCGACTTCCCGCCCGAAGCAAGTCCAATCTACGAGGCGGATCAGTATTCTTGGGGGTGGTTCACGTCACAATTTGTCCAGATGTGGTGTACTTTTGGCGTTTCTAAGAACGAGCAACAGCTCGATGTAGTGCCTATTGAACTTACGGATGGTGTGTATTTCATCCGCGGGTCTATGTACAATTCGATGGTTATTGACCAAGGGGAGAGTGTTGTGGTTGTCGAAGCGCCGCTCTATCCAGAACGGAGCGAAGCGATTATGGCCTGGATAGACGTCACGCTCAAAAAGCCTATCACACATCTTATTGTAACCCATCATCATTTTGACCACTCCGGGGGCGCCCGCGCCTATGTTGCGGCGGGCGTGCCAATTATGGTGGCCGAAGCTGGGGTTAGCCTCCTTCAGGAAGTTGCTCAGGCTCCTTCCACAGTTGTTCCCGATGCTCAAGAAAAAGTTCATGCCGATCCCATTTTCATCCCCATTGAACTCAATGACCTGGGCATTATTGAGAACGGTGCTGGGGTCGTGCACAAAGAGACGCTCGTTCCCACTGGCGATCTAGAAGTAGGACGCCGTAATGTTGTCTATGCTTTGCGCTTCGCTACTTCCCACGCAAACGACCAAATACTTATCAAAGTTGCCTCGTGTTCAGATGGCCCAACAATCTTGTTTCAGAGCGATATGTTCAATCCTGATGACCAAAACGGGCGTCCACTCAACCCGATCTGGGCGATCGAATTCAGGGATGATATCACCAAATTTGGATTGAATCGCCCCAACACAATCCTGTGTGGTGGGCACGCCAGCTATGCACCGCTCAGTCAGTTATATGAATACGTAGATAAACAGATTCCTTTTTACATCAAAGCATATGTATTCTTTCAGGCACATAAGCGGACGGCCCAGGTCGCTACCATCATCCTCTTATTGTTGATAATCCTTATCTTCTTTCTCCGGATGAGAGGATAACCTCGTGTCAACCAGACATGCGCCCCATACACCCAGGATTACCGCCACCGCACCGGATATCGGTACCAATGAGAAAGCCATCCTTGATCGCATCCGTATTCCCGTATTGAAGAGCCTTGCCACCTCTATCTGGCGTGCGAAGCTTCATCTCCAGTTTACCGGCTGGCTACAGTACACGATCCCCGCGCTATTCGCCATCGTAGTCTTTCTGCTCTATGGGCTTGCCCAACTTTTGGGCGGTGGGCCGGTGGCGACTTTCTTTGGCATTGTTGGTTCTCTGCTATTGGCTGTCACTCTCTTTGACCTTGTCACTGTGAAGTTTCGGCTGCGGTTTCCGGAGCCTCTTCCTGAACGCAAAGACGATCTGGGGATGTTTGATCTGATGCGGTCGAGACGTTCTTGTCGCTCTTTTCAGACCCGAAAACTGACAGCCGACGACCACAATGAACTGCTGCGCTCTGTGCAGGTTCACAGCAACGAGCCAACCATCGGCCAATCGCCGGTGCGGTTCGAATATATTTCTGCGCCGCTCACCGTCTGGCCCACGGTCAATGCGACAGAATTTCTCGTGGCACTTGCCCCAAAAAAGTACGATCGTCTTGCCATCATAGACGTGGGCCACCGTTTGCAAAAGATCGTTATGGATGCAACCCGCATGGGGCTGGGCACATGCTGGATCGGGCCGGGGGCAGACCACGCAAGTATCATGCACCATCTGGGCAACCGTTTCAACCCAGAAGTAGACCAGATCATTTGCGTTTGCGCAGTTGGATACAAATCCGGGTATACCCCCATTTTCCTCCGCATTTTCAACGCACAGCTCTCTCGACGGCTGCCCTTGTCTTCGCTCTTTTTTGCCGATCTACAATTCCAGACGCCCCTTGACGTGGGCGCATCGCCCTTCAATCAGTTTGGGCGCACATTCGAGATATGCGAGTGGGCACCATCCTCGTACAACGGACAAACAACCCGCTGCGTTGCGGTCACGAAAGAGGACGAGAGGGGCGGTATGCAAGTGGAGAGGTTTGACTTTTATGCCACAACCGAATCACGCTACTACGCGGCTGTAGCAACCGGAATCTGGTGCGCCAATTGGGAATTGGGATGCAAGGCAATGGGCCTTTACGGACACTTTGCACGACTGTCGGCGAAGGAACGGGCCATTCACCTTGAGAATGGGCTTCCCCCATT
>JAHEML010000088.1:0-5822 GCA_024643705.1 Caldilineaceae bacterium
ATTCAGCCCGCCTTTGCCCGCCAGCAGAAATTTGCGACCCACCGACGGCATCGCGTCGAAGAGATGGACGCGCAGGCCAGCCTGACTCGCCACTTCCGCGGCCATCAGCCCCGCCGGCCCCCCGCCGATAACGGCAATCACTGGCGACGCTCTTTTTTAACGTAAAGGCGCAAAGGCGCAGAGACGCAAAGAAGAATCGTCTTTTCTCTGCGCCTTTGCGTCTCTGCGTCTTTGCGTTGAAATTGGATCATCTGAGGAACGCCTCGTGCAGGCCACCGTCTACGCTGAGAATCTGACCGCTGGTTTTGCTCAGGGCGCTGCTGGTGAGCAGCCAGGCCGCCTCCGCCTGGTCTTCCGGGGTGATGGGCGCTTTGGTCAGGGTGCGCTGGGCGTAGAATTCGGCCAGCCTGTCGCGCAGGGCGTCGGTCTCTTCGGCTTCGTCGTAGGCCAGGTTGTACTTGGCAAGGGAGCTGATCACTCTATCCCGCGGGAACATGGCGCTGCCTTTGACCACGGTGGCCGGGGCCAGCCCGTTGACCCGCACCAGGGGCGACAGTTCCACGGCTAACTCCCGCACCAGATGGTTGGCCGCGGCTTTGCTGGTGTCGTAGGCCAGGGAACCCTTTTTCGCCACTGCACCGTTGACGCTGGTTGTCAGCACCAGGGTTCCGGGCAGTCCCTGGGCTTCCCAGATGGTGCGGGCTTCGTCGGCCACAATGTAGCCGCCCGTCACATTGACAGCGAAGGTCAGCCCCCATTTGTCGTCGGGGATGTGGCCCGTGGTGTCCGGCGGGAAGAAGATGCCCGCAGTGACGACCAGATTGTCGATGCCGCCGTAGGCTAGCACCACCTGTTCTAGCATGGCGCGCACGCTGGCCCGGTCAGTGATGTTGACACTCAGGCCGATGGCGGGACCGCAGGCGGCGATGCCTGTGCCAGCCACGCCGATGCCCACGCCGTAGAGGGTGGTCAGCTCATCCGCGGTGGCCTGGGCCGCGTCCGCGCTCAGGTCGGCGGCGACGATATGTGCGCCCTCTCTCGCCAAGCGGTGGGCAACCTCTTTGCCGATGCCGCTGCCCGCGCCCACCACAACGGCCACATTGCGGGCCAGCTCCTGCTCCGGCGGCATCCGGCGCAACTTGGCCTCTTCCAACAACCAGTATTCAATGTCGAAGGCTTCTTGCGCGGGTAGGGCTGTGTACTCGTCCATGGCCTCCGCTCCCCGCATCACCTCCACCGCGCAGTTGTAGAATTCGGCGGTCACACGGCTCTCGCTCTTGTTTTTGCCCCAGGCCACCATCCCCACGCCGGGGATGAGGATGACCGTGGGGTTGGGGTCGCGCATAGCCGGGGAATTGGGGTGTTTGCAGGTGGCGTAGTAGGCGGCGTAGTCCAGCCGGTATTGGGCCAGTCCGCTCTCCATTTTTGCCAGAAGCGCGGACAGTTCCTCGCTCTGGGGGTTCCAGTCCACATACAACGGCTTGATTTTGGTGCGCAGAAAGTGATCCGGGCAAGAGGTGCCCAGTTCGGCCAGGCGGGGCGCGTCGTGGCTATTGACAAATTCGAGGATGGTGGGGTCGCTCTGCACGGTGGCGATGAAGCGATTCTGCTGGCTGACCAGTCCCCGTAGTCGGGGCAGGAGTTTCACCAACAGGGCGTCCCGGTCAGCGTCAGACAGGGGCGCGTACTTTTGCCCGCCGAAGGTACGGTCACCTTTGTCCCGGCTGGCAATGTATTGGGCCGCTTTTTCGATGATTGCCAACGAAAGTTCGTAGCATTCTTTGTCGTCCTCGGCCCAGTTGATCAGCCCGTGGCCGCCCATGACCAGCCCCCGGTAGTTGGGATTCTGGCGGGCCAGATCGCCCATTTTTAGCCCCAGGTCGTAGCCGGGACGCTGCCAGCCCACCCAGCCGATTTCGTCGCCGAAAATTTCCGCGGTGAGCGACTCGGAATTCTTGGCCGCGGCGATGGCGATGACCGCGTTGGGGTGGGTGTGATCCACGTGCGCGGCGGGGATGAAGGAGTGCAGGGGCGTGTCGATGGAGGTGGCACGGGGGTTCAGATTGTAGACGCAGTGGGTGTAGAGTGCGACCATCTGGTCTTCGATGGCGGTCTTGACCCCCTGTTCGTCAGCCTGATCGTAGATTGCCTGCAAACTGCGCAATTTGTCCATGTAGAGGCTGGCGAAGTTGGCCCGCTTGGAGGTACGCAGGTCGCCGCCGGAACCTTTGACCCACATGACTTCCACCGGCTCACTGGTCAGGGGGTCTGCCATTGCCACTTTGGAGGAGGTGTTGCCGCCTCCGGTGTTGGTGATGCGCTGGTCGGCACCCAGGATGTTGGAACGGTAGACGAGGCGATCCACCGGGTCGAGTTTGTCCGCGGTGGCGTCGTCCCACAGGTAGTTGACGTGCTGGAAGTTGGATGGCATTTGCTTGCTCGCTTTCGGGCGGGGGTGGATAGCTATACGCGAATGAGTGTAGCAGAAACCAGGGGCTTGTGCGAGTTTGGATGAGAAAAGATAGGGCGAGCAGTGCTGCTCGCCCCGGTTGTGTGTTCAGTTTGCTATGGTTTGGCCTGGGTTGATTAAGCTGGCGCGGGGATGCGGGCACCTGTCCGGGCAGGTCGATTCGCCTTCCATACCCGCCACATTAGCCTCGGTGTCATGAGACTGGTGGGCGGTTCGAGCAGGTTCATCACTTTCAAAAATGCTTCACCCACTACTGTGTCGGTCTGGGTAGCCCGATGGACAGCAGCTATATAGCGGTTGATCAGATCTACACCTGCCGGCTTGGGGCCGGTGGTCTGGGGGAAGCGAAAGTCTTCGCCTACGCTTAACTGCCAGGGAATATCCACCACTTTGGCGGCAGCTACAAAGAATGTATGGGCTAGTCGTTCCGGCGCAGTCGAGTCGTCCGACAGAATCTTGTCCAACTCTGCTGCCTGTAAAATGGCCGAACTCATCCCTTGGCCGTAGGTGGGGTTGAAACTGCTGATGGCATCCCCCAACACCAGGTAGCCCAATGGAAAGCGCGCCAGTTTT
Source organism: Caldilineaceae bacterium (assembly GCA_024643705.1). Classification (GTDB taxonomy): domain Bacteria; phylum Chloroflexota; class Anaerolineae; order Caldilineales; family Caldilineaceae; genus JACQGT01. Next base: position 3,044 of record JAHEML010000088.1, read on the forward strand.
TCGTAGTGGCGTCGCAGGTTGGCCGGGAATTTGTGGGAGACAATCTCTGAAATTGGCTCGGAATAACTGACAATACGGTAGATGTCTGTGTTGGGGAGGGAGCGTACAAAAGCGTTAAAACTTTCTTCATCCGTCGGCGCGTGGTCGCCTGCCCAGCCACCTGTAGAAAGAATCCAGCGATCGCCTTCGATGGGGAAGATGGCACCAAATCGGCTTTCCTTGGGCGCTTCGGGCGTTGAGAGCAGCCAGCTTCGCCCCAGTGGGTCGTTGGGGTCGCGCCGGTATAGGCGCGTAGCATAGCCCACATTCACTTTGACTTCGCTCTCTTGGGGGGCGGTGTAGCCCAGCTCGGTCAGCCATTGAGGTGTGCGAGATCCCCGCCCCGTGGCATCCACAACCAAGTCGGCGGTGATTGTCTCGTTCGTCGTCGATGCACCCCGACGCTCGACCTCTACGCCGATTACTTTAGTGCGCTCGGGATTTGGCACAAGCCCCTTGACGGCGGTATTGTCGCGTAGGGTGATGTTGGTACGGGCAAGGGTGCGTTCGCGCACCAGAGACTCCAACAGTGGTCGGCTCATCAGGGCGGCTCTTAATCCCATATGGAAGGGCTTACGGAAACCGCCGTAGGTGTGCCAGTGCATCGTTTCTGCAAAATCCTGCACAATGGCTCCATTGGCTTCCAGGGCTTGTGGCAGGTCGGGGAAGTAGTGGGTCAGTGTGTTCAGTCCGCTTGCTAAAAGACCGTGGAGATGGCGGGTTTGGGGTTGGCCTTTGCGGGACTCGGGTGCGCTGGTGACTGGATCCCGCTCTATTATCGTCACCTGCGCGAAGTGTTCGCTAAGAATACGGGCGGCGAGCAGTCCGCCCATGCTGGCCCCAAGAACTAGGGCATGATTGGAAGATGAATTCTGTGTTTTCATTACAACCCTCCTATAGGTTGCAAATAAACTTCTACCGGTTGTGGCTGACCCCAAAGTTAAAGCTGTCAGACGTTCATTTTTCAGAGCAAATACTGTTCATTCTCTGCATGCTCAGCAACATATAGCAGAATACAAGCAGAAGTCAACTACTACCTAAATCCACAGTTGCCGTTCAATCCCAGGGCAAGGCCACTCCCAGACGCTCGTTGAGGGCGCGGGCCGCTTGTTGCTCCATCTCCCCGTAGCGGATCCCCTTTTGTCGATGCAAGGCCAACCGTTCTTCTTCGATGGCCCCAGGCAGCAGAGAGCGATCTGTCCCCGGCATGGGGGTGTATGTTTCGCCGATGTCCCTGGTCATGCGGTCGGTCTCCGCCCGGAAGATGGCCTCTGGCACTACCGCGTCGATGTGAATCGCCAGCACCATACCCCCATTGCGGGCCGTGGGCCAACGGGTGCGAATCTCGTCGGACAGGGTGAAGCCGGTCAGCCCGCCCCCCATCAGGCTGGCAACCGCGCCGTAGCCGATGCTCTTGAAAAAGGCGGCTGGAATCTTCGAAAAGAGCGCTTCGTACTCTGGCCCCCGCTGATCGTCGGCCAAAATACAGGTGGCTGCGTCCAACACCACCGGCGGGCCATCGCCGCCAGGCACGGCAAAGCAGATGGGCGGATTGCCAAAATAGCCCAGATGGGCCGCGGGATTGGGGCCGCCCCCGTCGTTGCCGTAGCGCCCCTGATCCCGGTATCCCTGCACCGAAAAGCCGATGCAGCCATCCTCCATGCACATACGCGCATAGTGCCCCCCAGAGCCGTAATGGCCGCAGTAGCGCACCAGCCCCATGCCGATCCCCACCTCTTTAGCCTTGGCAATGGCCCCCTGGGTGGCCCGCAACATGGGCAGATAGCCCAGCCCCCCATCCCCATCGTAGACCACCGCTGTCGGTGTTTCGTGAACTTTGCGCACATCGGGCCGGGGATTGAGCTTGCCCTCGGTCAGCGAACGGCAATAGCCGTTGGCGGCGCGGGTTCCGTGGCTGCGCACCCCGCGCAGGTCAGAATTGACGAGAAAACGGCTGATGATGGCGGCGTGATCGTGCTCTACGCCGACTTTTTCAAAGCAGGCTGTTGCAAATGCCAGCAGTCGCTCTTCCGAAACGTTGACAAACTCTTCCGGCGGTGTGTTCATTGGGCTTGTCCTTAATGAGTTGCTTGAAGGTCATGATTTGCTTGAAAGTAGCTTGGTACCGCGATCTGATAACTTGCACTGGGCAAATCCAGTGTAAACACCCTGACAGATGCTTTGATGGTGCATGATTCGTAAACCAGTCCACGCACTACGCATTACGTTAACCGGAAAACCAATGGTGGATTTACGTCTCTATCTGCCCTCATACACTAAATGAACCGCTCCACACCCAGCCGCTCGGCCCCTGCCACAATCGCGTTGTACTGCTCAGGCTGGAACGGAATGCCCTGCTCTGTGCGGATGGCAGCCGTGTCGAATTCCGGATCACCGGCCACCCGCACCGGGGCCTCGCCGGGCTGGGTGGGTGTGTCGTGCAAGGTGCGGATCATCTCGTCCATCATGGCCTTGAATTCGTCGATTGGGCGAAAACGGGCAATGTCGATTGCCATGGTCCAACTCATGTTTTCCCCGCTCTGTAACTGTGCGCCAAAACCGCCACCGGAAAGCACACCGCACAGAATATCCACCATTACTGCCAGCCCGTAGCCCTTGTGGCCGCCGCCCAGATGGGTATTGCCCAGGGGTGTCTGCATCCAGCCGCCGTCTCGGTATTCGGGCGTTTCGGTCAGTGGCTCGCCAGCAACGCTGACGGCCCATCCCGCAGGAATAGGCA
>JAHEML010000088.1:5832-9226 GCA_024643705.1 Caldilineaceae bacterium
CGGGCCAGAGCAATTTTGCCGTGGGCTACGGTGGTTGTGGCCATGTCCAACAGGAAGGGGCGCTCTTGGCCTGCGGGTGCGCCAAAGGCAATGGGATTTGTGCCCAGCCGGGCTTGTGTGCCGTGCAGGGGGCGCATGGATGGGGCCGCGGTTGTCAGGGTGATGCCCAGCATATCCTGGGCAACCGCCATGGTTGGGTAAAAGCCAGCCATGCCGATGTGGCGACCATTGCGTACGGTCACCATCCCCACGCCATATCTCCGGGCTTTGGCGATGGAGAGTTCCATGGCCCGGTGCGTGGAGACGAAACCCAGGCCATTGCCCCCATCCAGCAGGGCAGTCGTCTCCGATTCGCTCACAATCTCCAACTGCTGGGGACTGGTGTAGATGCCTTCCTCGACCATTCTGCAGTAGTTGAGAACGTTGCCCGCGCCGTGGGTGTCCACCCCGTGCAGGCTGGCAAAGGTGAGAATCTCGGCGGTGATCTCCGCATGATCCGCTGGGACGCCCGCTGCCTGCAACAGGGCCGCAACCTGGCTGTGGACGGCATCTGAATGCACAAATATAGCCTCCTGCTCCGGTACTTGTAAGAAATCAAATGCCATTGGTCGGTTTTCCTTTGGGGTGGTAAATGGGGTGGGTTCTGGGGCGGTCAAGCGTACCCATTCTTTTCACGAGAATCGAGAGCATTTTTGCCATTTTTTTTGCGGCTAAAAGCCGCACGTACAAAAAACATATTTTACGATGTGCTAAGCATTCTCGGCTGCCAAAGCATCTGCCCGATCTTCCGGCACATAGCCCACCACCTGCCGGGCATGGCTGATATCCCGGTAGGACCAGGGGTTCTCCGAAACCACATAGAAAATGTCGAATTTGACCGAGTCGGGCGCGAGGATGCAACGTTCGACCATTTGGGCAATGTCGGCTTGGCTGCACCAGATGCTACGGTCGCGCACGTTGACTGGCCGATCCGTCTGGGTTACCCGGCCAATGCGCAGGCAGATCACCGACATTTCGGATGCGTCGGCGAATGAGCGGGCTAGGGCTTCGCCTGCAGCCTTGCTCGCGCCGTAGATTCCCTTGGGGCGCACGGGTGTTGTGTGGGTGAGCATGGGCCACGGTTTTTGTATGCGCTCGTATGTGCCGCTGACCAGGGAAGCATAAGGTTCTTCGGCCTCCCATCCAGAGACAACCGTTCCGCTGCTGGCAAAGATTACCCGCTTGACGCCAGCCTGGGCCGCGGCTTCCAACACGTTGTAGGTTCCGTCAATGTTGACTGCGCGCACCGAGTCCCACCCGCTGCGGTCGCCCAGCACCGCGGCCAAGTGTACCACTACATCCTGATCCACAAGGGCGGGCCGAATTGCATCCAGGTCGGTGATGTCAGCTTGCACCGTTGTCACACCGGCGACGGGCCGCCGGTTGAGCGCTGTGAGCGTGTAGCCATCAGCCAACCGGCGCTGAACGGCTCCACCAATCAGCCCACTCATCCCAGTTACAAGTACTTTGATTGCCATATCCTGCATTCTCCTTTGTCTGATTTCCATCTTCTGTTTCGTGGATCGGCGCTTGGCAAACAGCAGGAAAAAGGCCACCGAGAGCAGGTCTGTTTGCGCATGGAGGGCAGGCCAGGAAATTGCCCGCGGTCAAATGGTACTTCCTCTGTGTGTACTTCGTCAACTGGATAAATTGTCTGGTGCGCCTGGTGTGAAAAGGAGATTGCATCACCTCGCAATCAGTGTACAATGGACATGTAGCACTGATCCCACCAGGCAGTCTGTCTCCGTTGGCCTTGCACACCGCCGATACATCGCCCCTGAAGATTCGTATCGGGACCTCGGTCCGGTCTTGAATCATGGAATTATTCGTCTAGCGATAAAACAAGGAGAGAACACCTATGCGTATCACCGACATTAACATCCATGTCTGCCGCCATACTTCGGAAATTGAACAGGGGCAGATGAAGGGGGACAAGTCCGACCTGGAGTTTCTCGTACTCCGTATCCTGACTGATGAGGGGATCGAGGGGCATTCTTTTGGCTTTGCAGGGCGGGGTGCCCAGATGGCTGGTCAGATTGCGGCCAGCGCGATCAAGCCTTGGCTGCTGGGCAAAGATCCTCTCTACCGGGAAGCGCTCTGGCACGAAAGCCGGGTGCAGGACCGGTGGTGGGGTCATACGCCGATTTACAGCTACGGTCCCTTCGACATCGCCCTGTGGGATATCACTGCAAAGCGGGCTGGTCTGCCGCTTTTTCAACTCCTGGGTGGCTATCGGGACAAAGTACCCGTCTATGCCAGCTCTCTGCTCCACCCCACTCCAGATGGATATGCCGAGGAAGCATTGGCCTGCAAAAGTCGAGGGCTGCATGGCTACAAACTTCATCCCCCCGGCAACTACGCATTCGATCTCGCTGCCTATCGGGCGTGCCGAGAAGCGGTGGGAGACGATTTTATCCTGATGGCTGACCCAGTGGCGGCCTATAATCACGAACAAGCCCTGCGTATGGGGCGGGAGCTGGAGAAGCTCAACTTCTACTGGCTGGAAGAACCTCTCTATGATGTAGACCTTTATGGATTGAAGATGCTGACCACCAAACTGGATATCCCTATCTGCGGGACAGAGGTCATTGCCGGCAGCCATTACAGCGCCGCCTATTGTATTCAGGAACGGATTGTGGACATGGTGCGCACGGATGTTTCGTGGAAGGGTGGGGTAACCGCAGTCATGAAGACCGCCCGTCTGGCAGAGGCATTTGGCGTTCAGTGCGAGTTGCACAGCACCATCTACCATCCGCTTGAACTGGTCAACCTGCACTGTGCCTGTGCCATGCGCAATTGCGAATTTTTCGAGTTGTTGTGGCCACCAACAGTCTATAACTTCGGGCTGAAAGAGGACATTCACATCGACGAGCAGGGATACGCCCACGTTCCCACCGGGCCAGGCATGGGCATCGATCTGGATTGGGATCTGATCGACAACGCGACGATCGCTCTCCTGTAGGGTGCCACCAACACTCTCTTTCTTACTGGAAACGACTCGCCTCTGGATCAACCGCGTCGAAGCCGACTGCATCCAACTGGGGCCAGAGTTCGTCGGGGATGGGGAACGCAGCCAGATCGATGGTCTGCTGCACCCGTTCCGGCTTGGTCATACCCACCACAGTTGTTGTGACGCGCTCGTCGCGCAAGGAGAACTGGAGTGCGGCGGCAATCAGCGGCACCCCAAAGTTCTTGCAGACGGTGGCCAATGCCCGTGTGCGTTCCACAATTTCTGCTGGTGCATCCTGGTAGGCGTAGCGGGCGTAGGCATCTGGCCCCTTGGCAAGAATCCCACTGCCATAGGGGGCCGCGTTGACCACGGCCACTCCCATCTTGGCGCAGAGATCGAGCAACG
>JAHEML010000802.1 GCA_024643705.1 Caldilineaceae bacterium
GCGGGCGGGCATGGGCAGATAGACGGCGTCGATCACTCGAATGCCCTTGCCCGCTGCAAACTTGTTGTCGGCCAGATCGGTGAAATCGCTCAGATCGACCACCCAGAGCAGATTGCGGTCGCCGTCGATGCGCCCGGTTGTCACCACGGCCAAGTCGAACAGCTCGTCGATGGCCGCGATGTCGTCGTCGCCATCTGCCTCTTCCACCGTTCCCAAATTATTGTCGTAGTCCACATCGTAATGGACATTCTCGGCGGCGGCAACGGCCAGGAAACCCCGGAAGGGAATCACCAATTCTTTGCTATCGTCAGAGGTTTTCATTCGGGTTAGTTGGGGCGTCAGCAGGGCCACCCGTGGGAAATTATTCTGCAGGGGGTCTTCCCCGGCCAGCACCAGATTTTTGAGTACGGCCACATCCCGGAAACGGCCACGCAGAAAGGCGTTGGGCGCGGGGTCGGTGAAGAGGGGCTGGGGCATGTTGGGCGCGCGGGTCACGTCGATGGCCTGCAAGCCCACGCCACTGGTGACCACATAGACGGCCGCGTTGTCGCTGGTGCGCTGGTGGAGCACAGCCATTTGCAGTGGAACCCCAATCTCCCGCGCAATCATCCCAGGGTTGGGGATAGGCCGATTGAGGGGGATGATGGCATCCGGATCGGTGAGCACCTTGCGGCTGATGGTCATGCGCCCGATGTCCAGGCAATTGGCTGGGGCGGGGTTGAGGGCAGCCACGAATTGGGGTTTGGTGCAGGGGGTCACGTCGTAAATTTCCAGCAGTTCCAGCTTGCCACTGGTCGCCTCGGTTGTGCCCAACACCACCAGCAGGTCTCGCCCCACCGCAGCCCGGAAAGTGCGGCTACCCACCTGTTCCAGCATATACCACCGGCCCTGGCTCTCGACAAACCACTTGCTGCCGGGCTGGGGCGCAAACTGGTGTACCGCAGCTTTGCGGGAAAGGGTGAGGCCCTGGCTGGCAAAGATGGAAGCGAGCGCGGGCGAGATCACGTCGCTGTTCAGCCCGGTGGTGATGGTGAGCGCGGTGGCGTCGCTGTCCACTGTCACGGTGAAGATGGCGTAGGGGCGAATGGTACGGCCTGGATCGGTCGATTCGGCAAAGACGTCGGCGATGGGAGCCAATGCCCGCAAGTGGCGCAGGCCCGTATAGTCGAAGCCCACATCCACCGGTTTTGTGATCACACTGGTGGAATAGACCCGCATCTCCTGGATCGGCAAATCCACCGACAACCCGGTTGTGCCGCTGATGGTGGGTGTGCGGGCCACAAAGAGCATATCACCGATCTGGGCGACGGCTTCGGAGCCAAGGCTGGGGCCGCTGATGTCGGCCAGATCGGCCAAGGTTTGTGGCTCGAAGATGCTGAAACGCAGGGGTTCACGCAGATCGAGGCGGTTGCCCACAGTATCTTCGGCGTCGTTGAGTTCCAGGGTGTATTGCACCCCAAACTGAAAAGGAACTGTGGGTGTGATAATCAGCGCGGTGTTGCTGAAGGCCAACGCGGCATCGATGTCAGGCGCGGGGCCGATGTGGGGGGTCAGACGCAGGCCGCCCAATACGGAATCTGGGTTCATCAACTTGGAGAAGTAGAGTTCCACCCGTTCCAACTGGTAACCGTTGTAAAGGTTGTGGCGGATGATTGTAGGGGCGCGGCTGTCGTCGCTGATGCTGCCTTCGATGGCCGAGGCGATGGCGTTGCGGGTGGTGGGTGCTGTTTGGGTGATGCGCCGAAAGACGCGCCCGGTGTCGATATCGGTGAGGGTGATCTCCAGGGTTGTGTCGCAGAGGGCCGGGTAGTAGCTGACGCCTACCGAACCGTAAAAGCCGGGCACGATGATAAAGGGTGACGCGGGGCTGACAGCCACAAAGTCGAATCCGATGTTCCACTCCACCGAGACATAGCTGGTGCAGCCGCCACTGGTGCGCAGGAAGGCGTATTGACCCGGCCCCAAAATGCCTTTGTTCCAGCCGCCATCGCCCCCGGCGCGGGCGGTTGCCACGGGGGCAGCCGTGGTGTAACGGCCATTTTGCAGGGTGGCCCGATCTGCCACCATCCAGCCGGAGCCGCCGGGATAGGTGACGTAGCGGGCCACTACCACTTGATCGTCCGGGGTGGCGCCGACGGGCGCGGGCACGCTCAAATCCAGGGCGGTGTGAGAGCGGGTGCCATCGGTGGTCAGATCCACAGCACCGGCAAAGGGATAGTCACCCGGCACGGCAATGGGCAAGTCGGCTTGGCTGATGGGCGTGATTTTGACCAGGGTTCCATCGGGGAAGGAGGCCGCGGGGATACTCACCACTGTGCTGCCAGCACCTTCGACTGTCCCGCCTTCACTGCCAACTACCACCGAGCCGTCGGGAGCGGTGAAGCGAGCCACGGCAACCTCGGTGCGGTTGCCCGATGCATCTTGCAGCAGCAGTTGCAATTTATGGCTGCGTTCGGCGGGGACCTGCGCGCTAAAGCTGCCGTCGGCTTCGGGCAGCACGGTTGTCAGGCT
>JAHEML010000089.1:0-1824 GCA_024643705.1 Caldilineaceae bacterium
TCAACGTTTATGAGAGCGCCCTGCAACGAGACATTCGACTTTTGGGGGAAACCGCCGCAGTGCCGCCCCAAGCCAATCTGATGGCGGCACTGCGACAGGTGTTGGGGTAAGGGGATTGCGGGTACGGGATTGCTGAAGCCTATTCCAGCGCGCCCGTCTCCTGCAAAAGTGTCAGCGTCCCTTGCAGGTCGGCCAGATCGCTGAGATCGATGGCCGGTGTATTGATGTCGGCCAGAGGGGTGAGCAGTGGATTGATCTCGATGCCTTCGATCAGTGGATATTCGACGGTTTCGTTGGCGAAGTATTGCTGTGCTTCGGCAGAGAGCAGGAAATTAACAAACTGTTCCGCCGCGGCCAGATTCTTGGCTGTGTCCAGAATACCCACGCCCGCCACGTTGATAATCGAGCCAGCGTCCCCTGCCGCGGGGTGATGGTTGCGTGCCGGGAAACTTTCGCCCTGTTCGGCCAGAAACCGGTAGAGATAGTAGTGATTCACCAAACCTACCTCTATTTCGCCCCGCCCCGTGGCTTCCACTATGCCTGTGTTATTGGAGAAGGTTTGCGTGTCGTTGGCAACCATCGCCTCTAGCCATTCGGTGGCCTTTTCTTCCCCTTCCAGCACACGCAGGGCAGTGACAAAGGACTGAAAGCTCCCATTGGTCGGCGCCCAGCCTACTTTGCCTCTCCATTTGGGATCGGTCAGTTCCCAAATGCTGTCGGGTACGTCTGCTGCATCAACTTCATCCGTGTTGAAAACAAAGACCCGTGCCCGGCCACTGGTCCCGATCCAGGAGCCGTCCCCGGCTCGGAAGCGACTATCCACCTGATCCAAAATTGATTGGGGCAACGGCAAAAGTCGGTCTGCCTTGTTCAGCGCGCCCAATGCCCCTGCATCTTGACCATAATAGACATCTGCCGGGGAATTTTGCCCCTCTTCCAGAATTGTCGCGGCCAGTTCAGCAGTGTCGCCGTAGCGCACTTCCACCTGGATGGCTGTTGTGTTTCGAAACTGTTCGATCAATGGGCCAACCAGATTTTCGTTTCGGCCAGAGTAGATAACAAGCGAAGCTGGCGGTTGGTCCGCAGGGGCTTCGGTTGCAGCAACCTGAGCTGGCTCGGTTGCAGAGACCGCTTCGTTCGTCTCCATTGGGGGTGTGGGTGGTTGGCAAGCGCCGATCAAAAGGGCAAGGCTGATCAACGTGAAAAGGAACACTTTGGACTGAATGATTCGCATGACGATCTGAAACTCCTTCAGGTAAGTTGGAATTGCGCATCTTTGCACAATCAAGTTCGGGGTTAGGGTATCACATGGGTTCCAGGAATTCAATGGGATACCGGGCCAATTTATGTCGATTTTTGTGCGGTACAGGCAAAGGACCTGTTTTGGCAAGACTTATCTTGGAGTCAACCGGGGTTAACGGGGCTTGTATCTTTGTTGCTTTCTGGGTATTCTATCCAAAATGGGGTGCAATAGATTGAATACCCCACCCCTGTGAACTTGCACTGCCTCTGTGAAGTGTCCCGTGCATTGCCCGCGGGATCGCACTCTTTTCCGGCAATTTTATCAATTCTCGCTTGCAAGGGACCCCACCGATGCTCACACTCGTCGAGAAAGTTCTCTTTCTGGTTGTTGTGGCGGCTGCGCTTTACTACGCCTGGCGCAACTTCCGCACAGTCTATCAGGTCATCCGCCGGGGCCAAGGAGACTTTCCTTCTCGCCAACAGATAACCGACCGTCTGGTCGCGGCCGCGGTCGAATGGCTCTCTATTCGCCCCATTTGGAAAACGCGGCCCGTTGTCTCGGTTTTTCATGGACTGGTGGCG
>JAHEML010000089.1:1834-9204 GCA_024643705.1 Caldilineaceae bacterium
TGGGAGACGTGATACAAGGCTTTTTACCCGTTCAATTCTTGGGCCACAGTCCCATCGGCAGCCTCTATCGCTTTCTGGCAGATGTCCTCTCGGTGGCTGCACTGGTGGGCATGGCCTATTTCCTGGTGCGTCGTTTTGTGTTGGCCGCGCCGGAGCTAACCTTTCGGGATAACGTGATGGTGGACCCCAAGGTCAAAGCGGGTGGCATCCGCCGGGATTCGCTGATCGTTGGCATCTTCATCCTGTGTCACGTGGGTTTTCGCTTTCTGGGCGAGAGCTTTGCCATTGCTGCCGAGCGCCTGGCAAACGGTCATGGCGATGCTGCCCAGCCCTTTGCCAATGCTGTTAGCCTGCTCTGGGGCGGTATGGGCGCAAACGCATTGACCATCGGTCAACATGCGGGCTGGTGGTTGGCCCTGGGGCTGATTTTGGCCTTTCTGCCCTATTTCCCCTACACAAAGCATTTTCACCTCATGCTCTCCGGCATCAATTTTCTCACAAAGCCGGAACGTACATCTCTGGGCGCGATCGAGCCGGAAAATTTCGAGGATGAGACAATCGAATCCTTTGGCGTGGCCCGGCTGGAGGACTTGCCCTGGAGCCATCTGGCCGATGCCTACGCCTGCATCATGTGCAACCGCTGTCAGGATGTCTGCCCCGCCTACATCACAGGCAAAGAACTCTCTCCCTCTGCGCTGGAAGTTAACAAGCGCTACTACATCAACGGCCACATGCAAGAGATTGCTGCGGGGGCCGAGACACCCCTGCTGCTCGACTATGTGATGAGCGAATCGGCTCTGTGGGCATGCACAGCCTGTGGCGCGTGTGTAGACATTTGCCCTGTGGGCAACGAGCCAATGTTCGACATCCTCTACATGCGCCGCCATCAGGTGCTTATGGAAAACAGCTTTCCCCACGAATTCCAGACCGCCTACCGGGGCATGGAGCGCAATGGCAATCCCTGGAACCTGAGCCGCCGGGACCGAATGAAATGGGCCGGGGAAACAGAAATCCCCACGGTGGATGACAACCCAGACGCGGACGTTCTCTGGTGGGTGGGCTGCGCGCCCTCCTACGATCCCCGCGCCCAGCAGACGGCCCTGGCCTTTGCCAAAGTTCTCAACCACGCGGGGGTGAACTACGCGGTGTTGGGCGAAATGGAAAACTGCACCGGCGATTCGGCCCGTCGCTCTGGCCGGGAAGACCTTTTCTACGAGATGGCCATAGGCAACATCGAGGTTCTCAACCAAGTCAAACCCAAGCGGATCGTCGCCACCTGTCCCCACTGCCTGCACTCCCTGGGCAAAGAGTACGGCCAATATGGCGGCCACTACGAAGTGATCCACCATACCCAGTTGCTCTCCGAGTTGGTGGCCGACAAAAAATTGAGCTACGACATCCACAGTAATGGCAAAGTAACCTTCCACGACCCTTGCTACTTGGGCCGCCACAATGGGATTGTCGACGCGCCCCGTTCTGTGCTGGAAGCGGGCAACATCCATCTGGAAGAAATGCCCCGCCACGGCAAACAGAGCTTTTGCTGTGGCGCGGGCGGCGGGCAAATGTGGAAAGAAGAAGAACCCGGCGACGCCGCGGTCAACCGTACCCGCTACGACGAAGCCCGCACCACCGGAGCCAGCACCATCGCCGTAGGCTGCCCCTTCTGCCTGACCATGATGACCGACGCTGCCAAGTCTGCCGACGAAGGGGTGATTGTCAAAGATGTGGTCGAGTTGATCGCAGAAAGCCTGACGTGAGCGATCAAGCGTTTGAGCATCGGCACCTAAGCGTACTCGTCCGTTTACCATTTTCACCACTCTTGCTACACTTCTTCACATTCTTTTCACAGGTCGGGCGCACACTGAGAACGTACGCAACGAAGCGTACCTGCTGATTGACAGCAGACCGATTCTCAATTGAATTCTGTGAAAGGATGACACAAAATGGAACTGCAAGAACGACGAATCCCCCGTGTGGCAATTGCCGGATTGGCCCTGCTCGTACTTTTCGGGCTGGGATCGCTACTCTACAATGCTGGCTGGTCGTCGGGGATGGCGACAGGGCTGCTGGCCGCCAACAGCGAAGGTAGTGCGATCACACCTTATTTACTAGCCCGCACAGGTGGCCTGAACGGTGGCGTTGGCTTTTTTGGCGGCCTGCTGCGTATCGGTTTCTTCCTCTTCGTGCTGGTGATGATTGGCCGCTTCTTCGGCTTTGCCCGCTGGAAAATGCATCGCAAGTTTAGTGGCAGTGTTGAAAATGGTGGGCAGCATCGTTTCCACCCAATGTGGGAAGCACACAGGGCCTGGCACGAAGCCCAGGAAGCTGAAAAGACCGAAAAAGCCACAGCCACTCCACCAGTAACCCCGGCAGAGACGCCGGATGCATCGCAATAGCATAGCCAAAAAGTGAAATGTAAAACGTGAGAAAGTACGCCTGATCTCACGTTTTACGTTTCACACCATCAATCGTAATTCGCCATTCGCAACTCATCATCCACAACTCATCATCCACAACTCACCTTATGAACGAACTCATTCTCATTGTCGACGACGAACCCAAAATTGTGCGCCTTGCCAAAGATTACCTGGAGCGGAGCGGCTTTCGCACCCTGCCCGCCAACGACGGCATCACTGCCCTGGCCGCAGCCCGGCAGGAACGGCCCGACCTGGTGGTGCTGGACCTGAATCTGCCGGGCATGGACGGCCTGGATGTCTGCCGAAGACTGCGCACCGAGTCCAACGTGCCCGTCATCATGCTCACCGCACGGGCTGAAGAGACCGACCGGCTGATTGGCCTGGAGCTGGGTGCCGACGACTATATTGTCAAGCCCTTCTCGCCTAGAGAATTGGTGGCCCGGGTGCGGGCTGTGCTGCGCCGCACCCAGGGCGATGTGCAGACGTCTGGACTGATCCGTGTGGGCGATCTGGAGATCGACCTGAACGGAAACCGGGTGACTCTGCGCGGCGAAAGTCTGCGGGTCACACGTATTGAATTCAACCTTCTGGCAACCCTGGCCCAACATCCCGGCCAAACCTTCACCCGCTCCCAACTCATCGATAGGTTGCACGGTTCAGCTGATGGCGGCTATGATCGCAGCATCGACGCCCACGTGAAGAATCTGCGCCGAAAAATCGAAGACGACCCCGCAGCCCCCCGCTACCTTCTCACTGTCTACGGTATCGGCTATCAGTTTACCGAGAAGCAAAATGACTGAACCGGACAACATCTCCCGTCGTGATTGGTCGGGGCATGGATGGCGTGCCAACCGTTGGAAATCTGCCCGTGGGGATGGTCCACCGTTGGCGCGTGAATGGGGAACCCGCAGACGGCGGATCGTCCGCGGCCTTGCCAGAGTCGTTGGCCTGATGGTGCTGCTTGTTGTGGGGGGGATGGCCGTCCTGGCTTTTCTACTGACCCGTTTTTATGGGGGCGACAACCACACAACGCTCTTGGTCTGGCTGGGCGGGATGGGGCTGGCCCTGGGTTTGCCTGTGCTGGCCCTACTGATCGGCCTGCGCACTGTGCGTGGGTATCTACTCCCCCTGACCGACATTTTGGCCGCCATCGATGCCGTCGCCGCGGGCGATCTCAGCGTGCGTGTGCTCGAAGGGGGCTGGGGCGAAATGGGGCGCTTTTCCCACGCTTTCAACCGTATGCTTGACGAGTTGGAGCGTACCCAACGCCAGCGGCGCAACCTGACCGCTGATGTGGCCCACGAACTGCGCACACCCCTGCACATCATTCAGGGCAATTTGGAAGGAATGCTGGATGGGGTCTATCCTTCTAGTGATGAGCAGATCGAAGCCACCCTGCAAGAGGCCCGTTTGCTGGCTCGGCTGGTGGATGATCTGCGCACGCTTTCCCTGGCAGAGGCCGGGGAGCTTCCACTCCGCCACGATCAGGTTGATGTGGCCGAGCTTCTTGCCGACGCCGCCACCAGTTTCAGCGGCCAGGCCGAGAGCGGAGGCGTGGATTTGCGCGTAGTCTTGGTGGATGATCTTTCTCTGCCTGTGGTGGGCGATGCCGACCGGCTGGATCAGGTGTTGGGTAATCTCATTGCCAATGCTCTGCGCCATACACCTTCGGGCGGCTCTGTCTCGTTGCGAGGCCACATGGAGCAAGATCGGGTTCTCATCCATGTGGCCGACACAGGCACGGGCATTGCCGCGGCTGATCTGCCCTTTGTCTTCGACCGTTTCTGGAGAGGGGATCGGGCACGCACCCACGAAGATGGGAGCAGCGGCCTGGGTTTGTCCATTGCCAGCCAGCTTGTTCAAGCCCACGATGGCACGCTCACCGTGCAGAGTGAAGTGGGCCAGGGCACAGAGTTTGTCATCAGCCTTCCCGGCAGCGCGGGATAATGCCGCCGGCTGATTTCTATTTTTTTCAATCAATCAAGTTCATTTATGGAGACAACCTATGCAAACACGAACCGGCGGATTTCCCATCGGTTTTCGGCGCGGTGGCGGTGAATGGCAGAAAGATTTGCCGACACTGATCAACTGGGCCAAAACGAACGATATCGGCGTCATCGACTTAACACGCAACTCCGCAGCGGAAATGGGCACGGCCATCGCGGCTGGCATGCGGATCGGATCGGTGGACCTGGCCGACAACAAAGGGATGATCGCGGCGGACAAGGGTCGCCGGGCCGAGGCTATTGCCCGCAACAGCGAGCACATCCGCGCTTGTGCCGCCCACGGCCCTGTCAATCACTTTTTGGTCATGCTGCCGGAGAACCCGGCTTTACCCCGCCGGGAGAACTTTGGTTATCTGGTCGAGAGTTTCGGCGAATTACTCCCCGTGTTGGAGGAAAACGACGCTCGATTGGTGATCGAAGGTTGGCCCGGCCCCGGTGCGCTCTGCTGTACCCCGGAAGGCTACCGGGCGGCTTTCAATGAGTTGCCCTCCAAGGCCATGGGCATCAACTACGACCCGTCCCACCTGATCCGTCAGGGCATCGACCCCATGCGCTTTCTGCGGGAATTTGTGGATCGGGTCTATCACGTGCACGGTAAAGATACGGAATTGATCCCCGAAGGGCTGTACGAATATGGCCACGAGCAGCCTGCCACCTTTGCCATGCCGATTGCTTATGGCAGCCATGCCTGGCGCTACACCATCCCCGGCCACGGTATCTTCCGCTGGACGATGGGGCTGGGCATTTTGGCGGAAAACGGCTATGCGGGCGCAGTGTCGATTGAACTGGAGGATGCCAACTTTCACAAAATAGCCGAAGCCGAGCAGTTGGGCATTGTCCAGGGAGCAAAGTTCCTGGCCGGGTGTTGATCTGTCGATAGAACGCGGATGACACGGATTGAGCTGAACCAAGCGGAATCATTCTGTGAAAATCTGTGTCATCCGCGTGATCCGTGGCTTACTAGGTTGGTCTGGGTGTTCGCCTGTCGTGTTGCCCGTTTTGAAAGGGGTGCTGACCAAATGTCGATCCGAAAATATCTCTATCCTCCTGTGGTCTTGGTAGCCGGATTGTTGATGATTGTGTTGCTCCACCTCCTGATCCCTGTAGGCGAGGTTCCTGGCTGGCTTTCTCGACTGGGTGGGGTTCTCTTCATTCTGGGTGGAGCGCCAGGGGTGCTGGTGATCCGCCAGTTTCGGCAGGCCGGCACAACCATCCACCCCCACGATAGGTCCAGTTCCCTGGTCACAGAGGGGCTATTTCGTTACAGCCGCAATCCCATCTATCTAGGCATGGCCTGCGCTCTGCTGGGTGCGGCGCTCTTTTTGGGCAGCCTGCTTCCTCTGGTCGTCGTGCCGCTCTTTATGTGGATTATTCAAAGCCAATTTATCGTCAACGAAGAGCGCATGTTGGAGGATAAATTTGGCGAAGCGTATCGGGTTTATAAGACCAGGGTGCGTCGCTGGTTGTAATTGAGAGGAGGAGTGGATGTGGTCAGCTGATCTCTATCTGGCGGCATGGCGCTATGCGGGGGATATGCATGGCACGCAGAAAATAACCGGCAGCGAGTTGCCTTATGTGGTCCATGTGGGCGCGGTCGCTATGGAGGTGATCGGAGCGCTGGCAATGGGGAGCACAGCTGATAACCCGGATTTAGCTGTGCAATGTGCCCTGTTGCACGATGTCATCGAAGACACGCCCGCTACTTTCGACGATGTGGCCGCGAATTTTGGCTTGGCTGTGGCCCAGGGTGTGTTGGCGTTGACAAAGGATGCAACCCTGCCCTCCAAGACAATGCAGATGTCCGACAGTTTGGCCCGCATCCGCCAGCAGCCACAGGAGGTGTGGATGGTCAAGCTGGCGGATCGCATCACCAATTTGCAGCCACCACCCGCCCACTGGAACGCGGACAAGATCATCAGCTATCGCCAGGAAGCTGGGGTGATCCTTTCGGAGTTGGGCGAGGCGAACGCTTGGTTGGCTTTGCGCCTGAAAGCAAAAATTGAAACGTATCCCGGCTAGAGCCTGCAACGATTTTCTCACCAATGCGTATTGTTGGCAGGCATCTATTCAGTTTGATGGAAAATAGTTCGACACAAAAAAGGAGAACCATATGGCACTGCAATATCGTATCGAAGGGACTACCCTCCCCGTTGTTACTGTGACCCTCAACCCCGGCGAACGCATCTACTCCTCATCCGGTGGCATGAGCTGGATGACCCAAGCTGTCGAGATGGATACCAATTCCGGTGGTGGTTTGGGCAAAATGTTCAAACGCGCCCTCTCCGGCGAATCACTTTTCATTGTCGATTATTATGTGGGCAAGGGGCAAGGCGAAGTGGCCTTTGCCGCCGAGTTCCCAGGCAAAGTGGTCGATCTGCAACTGGCCGAGGGGCAGCAGATGATTGTGCAGAAGGATGCCTTTATGTGCGCCGAAAAGAGCGTAGATCTGGACATGCACTTCCGCAAGAAGCTGGGTGCTGGTCTGTTCGGCGGCGAGGGTTTCATCCTGCAAAAACTGACCGGAGCCGGTACAGCTTTCGTCAATTTTGATGGCGAGATTGTCGAGAAGGAACTGGCTGCGGGCGAAACCCTGCGGGTGGACACAGGACATGTTGCGATGTTCGAGCCTACGGTGAATTTTGATGTGGAGATGCTCAAAGGCTTCAAGAACATTCTATTGGGCGGCGAAGGTCTCTTTATTGCGACCCTGCGGGGACCAGGTAAGGTCTGGTTGCAAACAATGCCCATGAGCAAACTGGCGCAAAAGGTAGCCCAATATATGCCGCGTGCAGGCGGTGGCGATGGAGCCAGCGGTGGCTTGAATGTAAATTTGGGTCAGTTGCTGGGTGGGAAGTAAGCATAGTGATCTCCCAGAAATAAGAAAAAGGGATGAAGGGCCTCCAAAGCCCCTCATCCCTTTTTGATTGTGATGATTTATGCGCAGTTT
>JAHEML010000090.1:0-8581 GCA_024643705.1 Caldilineaceae bacterium
CAACGCCTCTGATTGGTCTCCCTGAAGCTGTAACACGTGGCCCAGCAACGATTGGATGCGGGCGCGGGTGGGGGGTGTATTGGCGTAATAGAGGGCACTGCGTAGCAGGTTGGCAGCAGCGCTTCGTTCGCCCAACTGCACCAGAAAATCTGCCTGAAAAGCGCGCATCTGGGCCTGGACTTCTGCCTCGCCCAAGCCAAACGCGCGCTCTGCCGCCAACCCAAAGGCAGCCTCGCCCTCCTGGAAGAGGTTGGCGAACTCGAAAAAATAGGCCAAGCCTGCGCCGCCCTGCTCCAAAAGATTGGCCTGGCCTGCGGTGGTTGCCCGTTGCCATGCCCCGCGCAGATTGTCGATTTCTACCTGCAAGGAATTCAACGCCTTCTGCGGTTCTGGGCCATGGAAACCCGGCGCTTGCTGGGCTGCCAGGCCCAAGTAGAATTCTGTATGGCGTTGCTCTGTTTGGCTGACCCCCATCTCCTGGTTAAGCTTTTCCAGAGCATACTGGCGCACCATGTCGTGAAGCTCGTAACGGTCATCCGAAATGCGCCGCAACAGGGATTTGTCCAGCAGGGCGGCAATTTCGATGACCGACGATTGGGTGATCCAGAGGGCCGCGGCCATGGTGAATCCACCCCGGAAGATAGCCGCCCGCGCGAGCAATTGTTGCTCTGCCCTTGTGAGCAGCCGCCAGGAATGGTCAAAGACAGCCCGCACGCTGCGGTGTCTTGTGGGCATATCCCTTAGGGGCGAGGCGAGAAAATCCAGGCTGCGTGCAATCTCGTCGGCGATGAAGTCCGGGGGATAGAGGCGCACCCAGGAAGCCGCGATCTCCAATGCCAGGGGCAGGCCGAGAACCATGCGGCCGATGCGTTCCACCGCGACTTCGTCTTTCGCATTTGGGGCAAAATTGGGCCGAATCCGTTTTGCCGCCTGAATAAAGAGGCTTGCTGCCGGAGATGGTGAATCGTCTGGCTGGTGTGTCAGCCCAGCGACCAAGAACCGCTGTTCGGCCCGCAGATTCAGCGCCTCGCGGGAGGTGATCAGCAGGCGGAGATTGGGGGCTGCTCCCATGATCTGATCCAGCAGGTCGATTGGTGGTTCTGGGGCCACCATTAAATGTTCAAAGCCATCCAGAATAAGAAGCGCCTCTTTTTCGCGTAGATAGTCGCACAACTGCCCGATCGGCGTCGTCTGGCTGGTTCCCGGCAGGCCCAACTCGGTGGAGATGGTCGAGGCCAGCTTGGCTGGATCATCCACGCTGGTCAGCCCCACATACCAGATGCCACCGGCAAAATCTGTGGGCTGCTGGGCAATCTGTTGGGCGATTTCGACAGCCAGCCGGGTCTTGCCCACGCCGCCCGGCCCAACCAATGTCACCAACTTGGCTTGTCCGCTGGAAAGAAAACGTATCACGTCGGCTGTTTCCTGCTCCCGGCCAAGGATTGGCGTATAGACCATGGGCAATTTGGTTGGACGGTGGACGACAGGGGACTGGGATGCAAACACGGGGCCGTCGGCGACAGGAACCGGTGAGTGGGGGGCTGGCCCAACTTTTCCGCTGAGGATGGCATCGTAGAGCGCCTTTGTCTCGGTAGATGGCTCCACCCCTAATTCCTGGGCCAAGACGCGCCGGCAGCGTTCGAAGGTGTCCAACGCCGCGCTACGTTCGCCGCGCAGGGCCAATGCGCGCATCACCTGCTGATGCGCCTCCTCTCGCCAAGGCTCCAGGGCCAACTGTCGTTCGGCATAGTGGTGCATCTTCTCGTACGCGCCTGCGCTGCCCAGAACGGTGGCTACTTCGTGTAGCGCCAGCAGCGCCCGCTGGTGATAGCGTTCCCGCTGCACTATCTGCCATTCCTCAAAGGGTGATGCGTCGTTCACCTGCAAGCCCGCCAAAAATTCGCCCCGATACAGCCCAACTGCCTTTTCCATCGCTGTCAGCCATCGCTCATCCCGGCCAGCAGGGGTAGATGCCCCCACGGCAGCCTCATCCATCAACGTCTCAAAGTCCAGCACATCCACCGTTACACCCACGGCACGCATGGCCACGCTCTGCCGGGTGACGGCGAAGAGGTGGTCGAAATGACCCGGCACGACCCTGTCGATGGCTGTGCCCAGCCGGTAGAGCGACTGGCGTAAATTGCGCAGTGCGTCGCTGTTGGGGTAGTCGGGCCAAAGCAGGGCTGCCAGTTGGGATCGGGGGTGGGGGCGCTGGTTTTCCACTGCAAGATAGGCACACAGTGCCCGCACCTTGTCTGTGGCAAAGTCGGTGATGGGATCGCCGTTGTGGGCAACGCTAAAGGTGCTGAAGAGGTTGATGTCCAGTTGGGCCATGTGTTATGCAGCTACTGTTGTGGGGTGAATGTCGTACGGTTCAGGTTGTACTGTTCAGGTTGTACTGTTCAGATTGCACGGTTCAGCTTGCACGGCTCAAGCTGCGCAATGATCATGTAACGCTCTTGGTGCCGATTTGTAACGATCAAGCCTATGTGGTGAGACAGTTCTGTTACGTCTGCCTATCAGAATGGACGTTGCAAGTGTACTTCAATGTCAGAGCTGTTGCCAAGATGGGTCAAAACGGGTGTGGCAACGGCCTAGAGATAGGAGGTGGAATTGGCGACAGAAAGAGAGGCCCCCATGCGCTATGAGAGCTTTCTTGTGCGGTTGTGGGCCGAAGGCGATCCCCTTCGCTGGCGCGCCTCGGCCCGCAATATTCACAGCGGCGAAGATGTTCTGTTTCCCTCGATAGAACATCTTTTCGCCTATTTGCAACAGCATGTTACGACCAGACAATCCAAAAAAGATGAATAAGGAGAGTAGGGAATGAACCGCAGATTGCTTCGATTGATACTTGTAGTTTCGTTATTGCTTTCGGCTTATGGCCCAGGGCTGACGACGGTAGCCAGCGCTCAAGCCGGGCCAGTGCCGACCATCGACTACGGCGATGCGCCGGATTCCAGCAATGTGGCTGCCCTGACCATGGACGCCTACCCTGGGGTTTCGGCAAGCTTCCCCACCACCATCAAGGCAGGCATGGGCGTTGCCGGGCCTGCCCACACCAACAGCCGGTTGCGTTACGTGCTGGGGTATGGGGTCAGTGGCGAAGAGGACCCTGAAAGTGGTGTGGATCAGGATGGCACAAACAACATCGATCCAAAGAGCAACACAGCCGATCAGGATGCCAGAGACGACGGTGTTGCCCTCCCCAGCGAGCTGCCCCACTGCCGTCCTGTGGCCTTGCAACTATCGGTGACTGCCTTCGACATTGGCCAGAGTTTCCCGGATCAGGCCTATGTAAATGTGTGGATGGACTTTGACCGCAGCGGGGGATGGGGCGAAACCTTTTCCTGTGGCGAGGAGGGCCAGGCCAGCGAATGGGCAGTGCAAAATCATATGTTGGCCCTGCCGCTGGCTGGAACCCATGTCTTTTCCCTGCCCACTTTTCTTGCCTGGAACGAGAACCCAGGCGACAACCTCTGGCTGCGGGTGACCCTGGGCGAGAAGAAGGCCCCCGCAGCCGATGGTCGGGGCGCTGCAGGGGGCTACGACTTTGGTGAGACTGAAGATCACTGGCTGGAAAGTGTGGGCAGTGTGGAGCCTGTGTCGGCTCTCCCTAGCCATGCGACCGAGATCGTCAGCCCGTCGGTTCTGCAAAAGCTCTTTGTCGGCCCTATTTCGTCTGGCCCCGGAACCCCGGGCGGCGTAGCACTCACACCCGGCGATCTCTACGAGGTGGACGTGGCTCACTTGGGCGGCACAGGCAGCCCGACTCCCCCCCTGGTGGTGACGGCCGTCGGTTCGGGCGCTGGAGGTCGGCTGCTTAGTTGGCAGATGGGCAGCCAGGGGGACGAGCCGGTCTATCTTGGAGAGACGGGCCTGATCCCCGGCACGGACCATCAGCTACAGGTGCTTGCGCCCCCGAACAATCCAAAGAACGGCCTGCAAATGTTGGTTGGCGCACGGATATGGCATGGCAATCTTTGGTTGACTACCTGGCGGGCGCAGAATGACGGCTCTCTGGTAGAGCTGGACACCCTGGGCTATGGCTCCAATGCTGATGTGGAGGTGGAGCATTATGCCATGGCTTACCGGGTGCTGGCATACAGCCCCAATGACAAGCGCTTCCAGTTCACAACCCCCCTGCTGCACAACAGTCGAAAATATCTGCGGCTGGTCACCTGGCAGATCGACGGAACCACGGGCAAGATTACAGGCAAGCACGACAGCGGCAACCTCGCGATCGATGCGTCGTCTACATCCGACCTTGGGGTGGTCTATGCAGCGGGCGATGCTGCTGCTGTTGCCCCCCACTACGCAGTGAGTTTCAGCAACAAGAGCAACCTTCTGGAAACATATTCATTCGATGTCACTGCCGCTGGTCTGCCCACCCTGCGGGGGCAGGCATCCTCTGGGCGGGATATTCGCAACAATGTCAATGTCGGCGTCAGCGCTACCAAGCTGGCAACGGCTCCGTTGGGCAACATCGGCTTTGTTTCGGCCACGGACGCCTCGAATGGCAACCTGCGCATGTTTACCTGGGAACAGTTGGTCAGCAATTGCCCTGGCAACGATCCCTGCCCCTATCAGCTTTCGGCGGTGAGCGACAACACCCAGGATGGCGACCCAATAGCACCGGGCGTGCAGATCAGCCCACCAGCCATTGTCACCCTCCGGGGATTGGTGCGGGACCCGCTCTATCAACTGGATTGGTTCGCTCAGAACGCAGTCGGTTTACAGGCCATTGCCAGTGTACGCAAAGTGATGGTGACGATTGTCGCTTTGGATGCTGTTGAGGCTGGGGAAGCCTCGCTGGATGATGTGGTCACAGTCAGCGCGGCCGCGGCCAATGTGAACAATTCGGGGGCCAGCAGCATGGGGCTGGTAGCGGGCGAGAAGATCACCCTGCGCAATCTGCTCTACGGCAATATCATGCGCTCGGCGGGAGATGCCACCTGGGCTATTTCGGAACATGTGGGTGGCACGCTGGATGGCATGAACAGCCGGATGAATGCCAAAGCGACCGAACTGGGCATGGACAACACGGTCCACTGCTCCGAGGGCACTGTTTTTTCCAGCGTGGCCTACTCCACGGCGCGGGATCAGGCGACCCTGTGGGCCAGCGTTTACGACAACCCCCTCTTTCTCGAATTTGCCGGGGCTTCTTCCCAAGAGGTGTGTGGGGTGGTCAATAACTTCGCATTCTGTCATCCGGCCACCCAACCCATGACCAGGGGCACGAACCAGTGGCCAAGCCTGGATGGGCAGAAGACTGGTGGTGGTGGCGGAACCTGCCCCACAAAGCAGCCCACCCTGGCCAATGTGCCCACCTGTATTGGTGGCGGCTGTCTCTCTGTCCAAGCCACACGGCTGGACCGCCCGCTGATCATTTCGCTGTTGCAACCCAGCAATCTGGTTGGCAACCGCTGGAGCGATGCAGGCGCCCTCTTCGACTACGCCTACCGTCGCATCTTCACGCCAGACCGGCGAGCGGCCAACAGCGTTGATGGTGTGACCGCCCACGATTTCGGATTGGACTACATTTCGGATAAGTGGACGGTGACGGCTTCGCTGGAAGGGGACAAGGGATTGCGGCTGTGCAACTGGGCTACCGATGTTGGCACGGGCAGCCTGACCCGCACCAAATGCACGCTTCGTCAGGTAAAGACATTGCCGCCTGGTTCGAACAACACCCAGCCCACTGTGCTGGACATGGCGCGCATCTCCACCCTGGAAGCCGATGGCGATTACGTGCTGGGGCGGCGTCAGGGCGACCTGCTTGTCATGCGTCTGTGGCGGGTGGGCAGTCGACAGCCGTAGCGGGAATTGCCATATTTCTATGGAACGTGCGTGTGTCATGCCGAAAGAGAGTGACCAGTGCTCAATCAAGTGACAGTGAGCGCCGGTTACTCTCTTCCTGTTTGGGGATATTGTTGTGCGTTGGTTTTGGCTCTAGGGAAATGTCACTGTAAATGCCGAACCTGCCCCAAGCCTACTCTCTGCTCGAATTGTCCCGCCATGGGCGCGCACAATTGTTTGCACAATGGCAAGCCCCAGGCCAAAACCCCCGCTGCTACGCGCGCGCGCACTGTCTACCCGATAATAGCGCTCGAAAATGTGGGGTAAATGGTCGGCGGGGATACCACTGCCCGTGTCTTCCACCAAGACCCCCAGTTCGTCCCAGATGCGCCAGCCACGCAGGGTGACGCTTCCCTGGGCCGTGGTGTGGGTCAGGGCGTTCTGCACCAGATTGTCGAATGCTTGGGCTAGGAGAGAGCTATCTCCCTGTATTTGCCAGTCTATCCCTTCTGGCAGGTCCAGCACCAGCCGAATGTCCTTGTCTGCTGCGCTTTTTTCTCCCCGCTCCACCACGCCGCGTAAGACTTCGTCCAACTGCACCGGCACTGCTGCGGGAATTCCCATCTGTTCGATTTGGGCCAGCAAGAGCGTCTGCTCGACAATGCGGGTCAGCCGATCCACATCGCCTTCCATTTCTTCCATCATCGCCAAGAGTGCGGACGCCTCTCTGGGGCGAGACCGGGCCAAACTTAGTTGGGTTTTGAGAAGGCTGAGGGGGGTACGCAATTCGTGGGAGACATCGGCGGTTAGTTGCTGCTCCCGGCGAAAGGCGTCCTCCAGCCGGGCCAGCATCGCGTCGAACGTGTGGGCCAGCCGTCCGATTACGTCGTCAGGCAGGGCTAGGTTCAGCCGTCCGCTCAAATCTTCTGCGCTAACCTGTTGGGCCAGGCGGGTGATTTCTGTAACTGGGGCCAGGGCGCGGTTGGCGAGAAAGAGGCCGCCAAAGGCCGAGAGAAGAAGCACCAGAGGAATCAGAAAGAGCAAGCCGTAGAGGAAGCGTTGCTGCAAACGTTGGGCCTCGCGCAGGGGTAGGCCCAGCACAAGTGTGCCCAAAATGGTGGTGTCTTCTTGGAGGGGGGTGGTGTAAACACGGACAGGATCGCCGTTGGGGAGGCGGCTGTTTAACAACGTGCCGTTGGCGGGCCGGGGTGATGGCAGCGGATTGGCCGCGGCAATGCCGACAATGCCCACCACTTGATCGTTCGGCGCTAGTATCCAGGCGAAGATGCCCTCTGCCTGCAAGGTTGCTGCGTCTTCTGCCGGTATGTGGAAACTATTTCCTTGCACCTCTACCGACGCGTTGAGTTGGCCGCCCGCCAATCGCAGACTTTCATCGCTGTTTTGCTGCTGCACGGTGCGCAGGATGAGAACCAACGCCACGCCGAATGCGATCAGCAGAATGGCTTCCAAGCCAACACTCCACAGCACCAGTTGTACACGAAGGGATTTCATCACATTCGCCGCCACTGTCCTGAAAAATAGAACGCGGATGACGCGGATCGGGCGGATTCGCACGGATTATCTTTTTGCAATCAGCCTATATCTGCGTAAATCTGCGTCCCAAAATTTTTTGCAATCAATTATGAGCTACTAAGCCGGTAACCAAGGCCGCGCACGGTCTGGATCAGCCGGTTGTCCTCGTCGCCCAGTTTACGGCGCAGGCCGTGAATGTAGACTTCGATGACTTTGGAATGGGCGTCGTAATCCGCATCCCACACGTGGTTGATGATCTGCTGCCGGCTGATGGTCTGGTCTGGGTGGCGCACTAGGGTTTCCAGCAGAGCGTATTCTTTGGGCGACAATTCTATGGCTGTTTCGTTGCGGTATGTGCGCCGATTTAGGGTGTCCAGTCGCAGACCACCGACTATTATGTCTGTGCTGCGGCTAGGAGATTGGCGTCGGGTGAGCGCACGTACCCTTGCCAACAACTCTTCGATGGCGAAAGGTTTGACCAGATAATCATCCGCGCCGCTGTCCAACCCTTCCACCCGGTTGGACAGGGTGTGCCGGGCCGTGAGCATGAGAATGGGGGTGTCGTTGTGTTGGCGGCGCAGGGTTTTGCAGACGGTGATCCCGTCCATTCCAGGCAGCATTACGTCCAGCAGGATGAGATCATATGTGTAGACATCGACCCAATCAAAGATTTCTCGCCCATCTGTCACGGCATCCACCGCATAGCCCTCTTCTGTCAGTCCCTGGCGCAGTAATGCGGCCATGCGTGTTTCGTCTTCTACAACCAGAATCCTCATTGATAACCCCTCTTTTTGCCACGAATTTCATAAATGATGCGAAATTCGTCCGAACCACTCGCGAAATTGATGAAATTCGTGGCAAGAATTTTCCGGTCAGAACAATTACCGGAACTGTTTGATAAATTTTCTATGCTCGCCCAGCCTTGGGCAGGGCAGGCTGTTTGGTCTGTTGCCGGCTCAGGTAGACAACCAGGCCCAGGATCGCCAGCAGGAAGAGCACTGTTGTATCAACGGTTCCCAAACCCCAGCCGCCTGCATCAATTGGCTGGGAGAGCAGATCGCCCATTGACGCGCCCAGGGGACGGGTGAGGATGTAGGCAAGCCAAAAGGAGAGAACTGCGTCCATTTTCAGGATAGCCGGGGTCGTCTCCAGTTTGGCGACGTAGTAGATGATGGCAACGACCCCAATCAGGGCACCGAACAGGACGGCGCTAAGACCGTACCCCACGTCAAAGCTCTCGGCCACCAAATCG
>JAHEML010000090.1:8591-9172 GCA_024643705.1 Caldilineaceae bacterium
CGGATGTGCCCAGGGCAAAGGTGAAGAGAATGGCGGCCCAGTAGAAAAGTTCGCGCTTGGCTGTATAGATTTTGTGAACAGAGAGCGTCTTCTCGCTCTGATACCACCAGGCAAAGACGACAATCAGCGCTACGCTAAAGAGAAGCGTCGTGGTTGTCAGCGAAACTCCCATCCCATCAACCAAATTGTCGGTGATCAACGTGCCGACGACACTCATCAGCACAACTGCGCTCCAATAGCTGACAGGTACGTAGCGTTTGAGCTTGGAAAACTGCACGAGTAGTACTGCAATCAACACCCCGCCCATTACCACAGATGTGCCTGTCAATCCAAGGTTCAGGTTGACTGCTAGAAAATCTGCCGCGGTTTCACCCACGGTCGTTGCCAAAATCTTGATGATCCAGAAAAAGATTGTGATTTCTGGAACCCGATTCAAGAGCCTGTTCATTGTTGTACTCTTTCGTTTGGATAGTAGCGTTTGGATAGTAGCGTTTGGATAGTAGCGTTTGCATAGTAACGTTTGCATAGTAACGTACACTGGATGGATAGATATCCCAAACGGACGAAAAGCGGATTCTTGT
>JAHEML010000091.1 GCA_024643705.1 Caldilineaceae bacterium
CGAAGCCATGCAACGCATGGCCCAGGCCGGGTTGCTCGTAGGCATGCCCACCGATACAGCCCCGGTTGCCGCAACAGACGCAGGTGATCAGGCGACAGTCCCCGCAGATGTGAGTTTTGCAACCCATGTGCTGCCGATTTTGGTGGAGCACTGTGGAGAATGTCATGGGGACGATAACCCAGAGGAGGGGCTGGAGGTGACATCCTATCGCACCCTGATGCTGGGGTCGATCTATGGAGCGGTGATCAAAGCTGGGGATGCGGAAGGCAGTTATCTGGTGGAAATGGTCGCCAGTGGCAAGATGCCAAAGAGAGGCGACAAGCTGACGCCTATACAGATTGATACGATTCGGGCCTGGATCGATGCCGGGGCGCTGGATAACTGAAAGCGAGGGTGGATTTTAAGGGACAGGGCCACCTCTTTTTGAAGGATTGAAACGAGAAACGTGATGCGTGAGAGATGTCGACATCTCTCACGCATCACGTTTCTCGTTTCACATTTCCCTATGCAATTGTTATGGTGGCTGCACCATCGAACGTTTTACTGGAAGGGATCGTGATTGACCGCCGGGATGCTCTTGAGATAAGCGGCAATCGCCAACGCATCGGCCTCGGTCAAAACGTTGAAGCGACGTTCAATTTGCTGAGCCATTGCGCCCTCAACCGCGCTACCATCTGGACGTGCGCCGGTGCGCATCAGTGTAGCGATTTCTTCTACCGTCCAGGAACCGATACCGGTCTCTTCATCCGGCGTGATGTTGGCTGAAGTCGAATCACGCACGGTTGCGCCAGCCAGCATCAGGCTGCCGTCATCGTCGCTGGGTGTATGACAACCGCCACAACGGGCCAACATCACTAGTTGTTCGCCCCGGGCCACAGCATCTGTCGGCGGCTCGGCGAGAGCAGCGTCGGGTGTGTAGGCTTCGGGATCGCTGGCGAGTGTGCGAGCCGGGACTGGGTTGGAGATTGGCTCCAAGGAGTGTAGATAGGCTGCGATATCCAGGGCTTCCTTCTGGGATAGCGCGCTGAAGGTGCGATAGGGCATGGCCGGGTGAAGCTGATAGCCGCCTGGGCCAGCACCTGTGCGCAGAATGCTCACAATGTCCTCTTCATCCAGGCTACCGATGCCCGTTTCCATATCCGGGGTGATGTTTGCCGCAAAGACCGTATCATCGGCAAAGGCATTGCCACCGGCCAGACCACCCAAATCTCGGTTGAAATGGCAACCGCAGCCACCAGTCAGCGTAGCGATGTATTTACCAGCGTCTGCATCTCCCGTAAAGGCCATGGCTTCCTCTTCTGCCGCGGCCGTGGGTTCGGGTTCTGGTTCGGCAGTAGCGGTTGCTTCGGCTTCAGGTTCGGCAGTAGCAGTCGGTTCTGCTTCAGCTTCGGGCGCGCTGGTGGCTGTCGGCTCGACCACAGCCGCGGCCGGTTCTGCGGCGGGTGCAGGTGTTTCTGCGCCACCACACGCGGCCAGCACCAACAGTGCAACGGCCAATAGAATGCACAAAACAACCAATCTGGGTCGTACAGACCCAATGCTGCGACTTCTCATGCGGGTATCCTCCTGAACGATATATAATTAAACACAGGGAGCGGTGGGGAGATTATAGCAGATGGAGGAAAAGGTGCAAAGTAGCTTTTTTTTACAAAGGACCACCAGTCGATTGCAAACCCTTTGCCCCGTTCTCCGCTTTGGGGTAGACTGAAAATCCACAATCCGTCCCATTTTTTGCCACCCAAGGAGGGACCCCCATGCAGCCAACATCGCCCCACTTCACACCTATCAATCTGACAACCAGTTTCAACCAGGATCGTACCCGACTGCCTGCGGCGCAGGCCGCACCCACAGACCACGGTCCACTGACAGGCCACCAGACATTCGGCGGCATTCCCTTTTTGCTGGGCGACGAGGGCAGAGAAAACGTGATATGGCTGGACGCATCGGAGACAAGCATCTCCCTGCAAGAGATCCACGCCTCTTGGATCATCTTCCTGCACGCGGTGGAGGACAAGCCCACAAACTATCTGGACAACTTCGCCGACACCGATGTAGACGGCAACGAGCTAGGCGATCATGTGGCCGACTACACTCTGGAATACGCCGACGGCACCCGCCACGAAACGCCCATTCTGCGCCGTTTCGCCATACAGCAGAGCCGTATCCGCTGGGGAGCAAGCCCTTTTTTGGCTGTGCCCGCTCAGAAACCCCAGGTGTTTGCCACCGTGACAGAAGACGCGGCCCTGGGCAGAACCGCCCGCGCCTATGGCCGTGGCGAGACTCGTGTCGCGTCTGGACGGGAGCGCACCGCCGAAAAGCTGTGGCTCTATGCAATGCCCAACCCCCACCCCAACAAAGCTATCCGCGGCTTGCTGCTGACACCGAAACACGAACGGGCCACAATGTATGCCATCTCCACCACCCAACTGGACGACCACCCTCTGCGGCCAGGGGTGCGACGCAAAATACGCGTGGCCCTGCCCGACGATGTACAACTCAACGCGCTGGGCGAATGCGAGGAACTGGCGATCGATCTGGGCAGCGTGATCTCGGCCCGGGCAGTGCTGGACTACGACCACACGGCCTGGTTGGGTGGGGAAAGCGTGGACGTGCAGCCCCTACGCGCGGAGCGAGAGATCGTTGTGGAATACGCCGCTCATCCTGCGGCCCGGTTGCACATCGGTGCCGAAACAGTCCACGACTTGGCTGCCCTGCCCGATGCCGGTACAGACATCGTCGAAGTGCCGCCCGCCCATCGGCCCGTCACCGTGCGGGTGGTAGAGAAAGGCAGCAACCGGCCAGTGGCTGTGCGCATCCATTTGCACGGCGCCCACGGGGAGTATCTGCCACCCCGGGGTCGCCACCGCAAGGTCAACCCTCACTGGTTCGAGGATAATTACGGCGAATTCGTCAACGGGCGTAACCAATACAGCTATATCGACGGCCACTGCGAAGTCGATCTGCCTATGGGGGATGTCTACGTGGAGATCACCAAAGGCTACGAGACCGCACCCATCCGCACCAAGGTGGTGGTTGGCCCGGAGACCGCGGAACTCACTTTTGAGTTGGAGCGGGTGCTGCCCTGGCGGGAGAAAGGGTGGATCACCGCCGACACCCATGTCCATTTTCTCAGCCCCAGCACCGCCCTGCTGGAAGGTCAGGCCGAGGATGTGCATGTGGTCAATCTCCTGGCCAGCCAATGGGGCGAGATGTACAGCAACGTCAGCGATTTTGATGGCAAGACCACCCTAGGCGCGCAGGCGTTTGGCGGCGACGGGGAATTTTTGGTGCGGGTGGGCACAGAAAACCGGATGCAAGTGCTTGGCCACATCTCCCTTCTGGGCTACAGCGGGCAGATGATCCACCCTCTCTGCACGGGTGGTCCGTCCGAATCGGCTCTGGGCGACGCGCAAGAGGTGGTGATGGCCGAGTGGGCACAGCGCTGCATCGAGCAGGGCGGGCTGGTGGTGATGCCCCACGCACCCAATCCCCAGTTGGAGCGAGCCGCGGACATTGTGCTGGGGCTTGTCCACGCCATCGAAATGATGACATTCAACCCCTACGACGCCCAGATCAACCCTTATGGGCTGGCCGACTGGTATCGCTATCTCAATTTGGGTTATCAGCTACCCCTGGCCGGTGGTTCGGACAAGATGGCCGCAGCCGCGCTTTTGGGTGGTGTGCGCACCTACGCCCATTTGGGTGGGCGGGAATTTTCCTACGAGAATTGGATGCAAGCCGTGCAGGCGGGCAACACCTTTGTCACGGTTGGCCCATTGGCAGAGCTAAAAGTCGAAGGTATCGCGCCCGGTGGACAGGTGTGGCTGCCCGCTTCGGGTGGCACAATCAGCATGGAATGGCGGGTCGAATCGGTGCGGGTTCCTATTGAACAGGTGGAGATCGTGGTAGGGAGCCAGGTGGCCGATCAGCTTGTAGTTGGTGGCAAACTGGCTGCCGCGGGCAGCACCACTGTGGCTGTAAACGGTTCCACCTGGGTTGCGCTGCGGGTGCGGGGCAGCTACAGTGGGAAAGCAGGCGAAATTGCCGCGCACACCAGCGCCGTGCAGGTGCTGGTGGGAGACCAACCCCTGTTCAATCAGACCGACGCGGACGCGGTGCTCTCCCAGATCGAAGGGGCCATGGCCTATGTGGATATCCTTGCGCCCCGCCCCGATGCCGTGCGTTTCCGACGGATGCGGGCCACATTGGAAAGCGCTCACAACCGGCTGCACCAACGAATGCATCAGCACGGGGTCTACCACAAGCATACGCCCTTGCACAAGCATACAGAATAAACAAAAGGAGACCTGCCAGCTTTTGAAAGTTGGCAGGTCTCCACCCCAACGCGAATTAACCTAGATTAATCCCCTACCAAACGCCTATTAATTCATCTGTTCGCCGGTAGCGCATAGAACAAAGTTGGAATAGAGTCAAAATTGCACCCGATTGCCCTTGATTTCACGCCAGCGTCTGTGGTACTGTCAACCCGGCGCGGGAGACAGACAGCCGATCCCAGCTACGGAATGCCCGCGAGTCGATATTTCCTGGCCCACCACCGATGGGCTGTTTTTTGAAAGGAAGCCACCAGATGTCTGGTCTGATTATCACACGGTCAAGCACACGCGTTGTGCGCTGGGCCGGATTACTGTTCATCGTTTGTCTGATACTGAGCGTTGTTTCGCCCATCTTTGCCCAAGAGCTTTCCCTGGCCGATCAATTGCGCGCGTTGGCCCACGTGGCCGAAGAAGGGGTGGACGCGGCCAACACAGGCGATGTGGCCGGTATGCAACACGAATATGACGAAGCCCACGAACTGTGGGAAACGTTTGAAGACAGTGTCCGCGAGCAGAACCCCAATGCTTATGTGGCTCTGGAGAGCGCATTCGCTGGGGTAAAAGAGGCGCTTGCAGCACCAACGGTGGATGCAGCTGCGGCCAGAGTTGCCTTCGAGTACCTGTTGCACGAGTCCACCGAGTGGAGCGACCTGATTATGGGCACCGGGCCAGCCAGTTCACTGGCAACTGAATTGTCGCCCGCCCTGTTTGCCACCAAATTGCAGAACGTATCAACCGCTTTGGCTGGCAACGACGTCGCCACCGCCCAACAGATGTTGACAGAAGCCATCCAGATCTGGCCCGCTGTCGA
Source organism: Caldilineaceae bacterium (assembly GCA_024643705.1). GTDB lineage: Bacteria > Chloroflexota > Anaerolineae > Caldilineales > Caldilineaceae > JACQGT01. The sequence continues at coordinate 5,146 of JAHEML010000091.1, forward strand.
AGGGGCAGTGGCAACCAAATCCCAGGAAGCCTACACGACGATTGAGGTGGAGTTGGGCCGGGCCGCGGCTGCTCTGAAGGCAACCCCGGCGGATCTGCCCGCCGCCACCACTGCAATCGAGCGGATGAGTGCCGTGGTAGAGCCGTTTGCCAATGAGCAGAGCTACACATGGCTGGACGCCGCAGCCATCATCCTGCGTGAGGGGATGGAAACCCTATTGGTGCTCATGGCACTGCTCGCCTTTCTCAAACGCTCCGACGCCGAGGACAAGCAGATTTGGATCTGGGGTGGCACCGTGGCCGGTCTGCTGGCAAGCGTTGCCATTGCCTTTGTACTCCAGGCCATCTTCAGCCGGGCCGCAGCAGGGCAGAACAGGGAAATAATCGAAGGTTTTACGGGTATCGTGGCCGCAGTGATGCTCTTTTACGTCTCCTATTGGCTCCACGGCAAGTCCAACCTGAAAGCCTGGAACGCTTATATTAATCAGCGCACTAGCCACGCGCTGGCAACGGGCAGCCTTTTTGGTTTGGGGCTGCTGGCTTTCTTCGCCGTCTTCCGGGAAGGGGCCGAGACGATCATCTTCTATTTGGGGATGGCCCCATCGATTGCTCCCAGCGAGCTGGGGCTGGGGTTGGCAGTGGGCGCGGCCGTGCTGGTTGTGGCTGCGGTGTTGATGAATTTTGTGGGCATGAAATTGCCCCTGCGCCCCTTCTTCTTTATCGCCAGCCTGCTCGTCTACTACTTGGGTTTCAAATTCCTGGGGTCGGGTATCCATGCCTTGCAGGTGGCAGGGATGTTGCCCCAATCACCGGTGGGGTTGCTCCCGGCCTTGCCCAGCATTGGCTTCTATGCCACCTGGGAAACAATCGCTCCCCAAGTGATCTTGCTGCTCGTCGCTCTGTGGCTGATATTTGGCCTGGGCAACCGGGTAGCGACAACAACCCCTGGTAAGAGCGCATCGGCGTAACTGTGCCGCCTTTCTGGGTATGACCCCAAGCCCGGCGTTTTCGTATGAAACGCTGGGCTTTTTGTTCTATCTTGTCCCCTTCTGTGATGGCGTTTGAACCCTCCGCCGCTCCCTGCTATACTTGACCCTATGCTTGTTCAAATTCATCCGACACCCAACCCGAATGCCCACAAATATACCGCCGTTGGGCTGCGCTTCGACGGGCCGCTCAATGCATCCACCCCAGAAGAAGCCAGCGTGCATCCCTTGGCGGCCCGGCTTCTGCTCCTGGCAGATGTCTACAACGTCTTTCTGGTTCAAGACTTTGTCACGGTGAACAAAGTAGCCGAGGCAGGGTGGGAGCAGGTGGATGAGCAAGTTGTTCCCATTATCGAACTGTATTTGGAGGGCAGGATGATGGAATGACATGATCGGTGCGTCATGTCCATGTCATCTGCTTGTTGTCATTCCATCATCCCCTCCTCGCCGAAACGAGAACCGATGCACACCAATTCCCACGTCAATCCCGTTATCGTTGCCAGCGAAAATGGCCGTGCCGGCGCGCTTGCTGCTATGGAACTCCTGCGTCGAGGCGGATCAGCCATGGATGCCGCGGAGATGGCCGCCCGCGTCACCGAGGACGACCCGGACGAACATTCGGTCGGTTTCAGCGGCATTCCCAATCTGCTGGGCCAGGTGGAACTGGACGCCAGCTTGATGAATGGGCGCACCCTGGAAACAGGCGCGGTGGCCGGGGTGCAGGATTACGCCAACGTGATCAGCCTGGCGCGCAAAGTGATGGAAGAATTGCCCCATGTGCTCTTGGTAGGCCGGGGGGCAGAACGTCTCGCCGCTGAGATTGGGCAGAGGCCCGCGGATCAGCGCACAGTAGAATCTCTGGAACGCTGGCGGGCACGTTTTGCAGAGAAGGGGGTAGACCTGACCGGCATGGAATTACGCCATCTGGTCGCACGTCTGACGATTCCCATGCACCTGCAAGACAAAGTGCCCCACGGCACCGTCAACTATCTGGTGCGCGACAGCCACGGCGATCTGGCTTCGGCGGTCAGCACCAGCGGCCTGGGCTGGAAATATCCGGGCCGGGTGGGGGATTCGCCCATCATTGGCGCGGGCAACTATTGTGATAACCGCTATGGCGCAGCAGCCTGCACCGGCAGCGGTGAGCTGGCAATCCGGGTTTCTACGGCCCGCAGCCTGATTTTGTACATGAAAATGGGTATGAATTTAGCCGCTGCCGGCCAGGAATGTCTGGCCGAAATCGAGCAACTATCGCCTCAACCCGGCCAGTATATGAACATCGTCGCCATGACCCCGGACGGCGAGCACATGGCTTTCTCTACAGAGGATGACAAACGCTATCTCTACTATACGGGCGAGATGACGGAGCCAGCGTTGGGTGAGCGGGCGACGACGGGTTGAGGAGAGGATAATGGAATCTCAGCAAAAGAGACAAAACGTTATTGCGCCCTATCCAAGCAAAGAAGCCGAGATTGGTCGTTGGCTGGGAGCATTCCAGAACACGCGTGAACGAACACTGGAGCAACTCGACGGGCTGATTCAACCGGTAATTGATTGGTTGCCGCCGGACGACGAGAGCAACATCGGAACAGTCCTATATCACATTGCCCTTATCGAAGCCGATTGGCTCTATGAAGAAATTCTTGAGCAGTCGTATCCGAAGGAAGTTGAAGCGTTGTTCCCTTACCATCATCGGGATTCTCAGGGCCATTTGACCCAAATCCAGGGGGGCGGTTTCGAGCAATATCTGACACTGCTTTCGACTGTGCGCGCACTCGTACTCGACGTTTATGCGCAGATGGACATTCTCGATTTTCGCCGGGTGCGGTCATTGGACCCCTATGACGTGACGCCGGAATGGGTGTTGCATCATCTGATGCAACACGAAGCAGAACATCGTAGCCAGATTAGCGCCTTGCGTTCCAGAGCAGAACGCGCCATTTTCTAAAGATGAGATCGAAGCCACGCAAGAGGATAATTCGATGCCGACTCCCATCAAAATGCCCCAATTGGGCGAAACGGTCGTGGAAGGAACCGTTTCCCGCTGGCTGAAGCAGCCCGGCGATCTGGTGGAACGCCAGGAGATCGTGCTGGAGATCAGCACGGACAAGATCGATACGGAGATTCCCGCGCCCGCGGCGGGCACGCTCTTGCAGATCACAGCGACCGAGGGGCAGACTGTGCGCGTTGGCACGATCATCGGCTATATCGGCGCACCGGATGAGGCCGTGGCCGATGGCCCTGTTACCGACAAGCAGCCATCTGCTACCAATGCTGCAATCTCGAATCTCGAATCTCCAGTCCCCAACCCCCTGCTTGCCAAACCCACCGGTCGCGCCTTTGTCAGCCCTGTCGTCGCGCGCATGGCCGCCGAACACAGCCTGAACCTGGACAAGATTGACGGCACGGGTCTGCACGGGCGGGTGACGAAAAAAGATGTGGAAAAATATCTGGAAGAGATGGGAAACGAGAGATTGGAGATTGTCGAGGTTACGCCCCCAACCCAATCCCGAATCTCTCATCTCCAATCTCTCTCGCCCATGCGCCGGGCCATTGCCGAGCACATGGAACGCAGCGTGCGCACCAGCCCCCATGTGATGTCACTCTACGAAGTGGATATGACGGCAGTGGTGCGCCACCGGGAAAAGCATAAAACAGCTTATGCTGAAAAGGGAATCGGTCTGACTTTTACGCCCTATTTTGTAGGGGCAGTGGCCGAGGCTTTGTGCCAGAACCCCCTCATCAACAGCTCTTTGACTGATGACGGGCTGCTGCTCCACCCGCGGATTCACATCGGCGTGGCTGTGGCTGTGAAAGATGGATTGCTGGTTCCGGTCATCCAGGATGCCGACGAGCGCAATTTGGCCGGACTGGCCCGTGCGGTCAACGATCTGGCCGAGCGGGCACGCACCAACAAGCTCAGCCCGGACGAATTGCAAGGTGGCACATTCACTGTGACAAATCACGGTGTCAGCGGCAGCCTGTTGGGTACCCCGATTATCAACCAACCCCAGGCGGGGATATTGGGTATCGGCAAAA
>JAHEML010000803.1 GCA_024643705.1 Caldilineaceae bacterium
CTCCTCCCAGCATTCCCGCATCACGGCTTCCTGGGGCGATTCGTTGGGTTCCAGCCAGCCGCAGGGCAGACACCAGCGCTGATCGTCGGCCCGCTGCATCAACAAGATGCGCCCATCATCATCAAAAATAGCGGCGTCGGCCCCTACCTTGGGCGTGATGTAACCCAACTCGGCCTGCAAGCGCTCTTTGACCAGGCCCGTTGGCAGGTCGAGGAAGTCGGCGTACTGCTCGCTGGTCAATTCAAGCAGACGGGCATAACGCTGCCTGTCGTATTCGTTGTCGGCGTAGGTCAGCCCGTTGCGTGCCATGGTACGCAGTTCGTCCAGCAGGGGGAGGATGTTCATGACAGGCGCATCCGCACAATCATCACGGGGGGAATCTCGGCAAATTCCGGCCCCCAGCTAAGAGGTGTGCGGCCCTTTGGGTGATCGGGTGGAAAAGAGGGTTCTTCCAGCCCATCCAGCACAAAACCGGCGGCAAAACCCGCGCCCAACAGCATCTGCAACGGGCGGTGAAAATAGGGGTGGGGGCGTTGCTGGCCTGGGATTGCCAAACCCAGTTTCACCGAAGGCGACAGGTAGCCGGTCACTTTCATGCTGTAGGTTGTCACCAGATCACCGTCCCGATCTTCCCGCTCGGCCATGTGGATGGTGTGCATGTTGTTGAAACAGGGGTGCATGACCGAAAAGGCGAAGATGCCCCCTGGTTTGAGCAAACAAGCCAGGGAGGCAAAGAGGGGGTCTATCGCGGCCATGTCGAAGAGAGCCATGTTAGAGAGGGTAGCGTCAAACGTGCCTTGGCCCAGGGCAAGCAGGTCGGCATCGTCGCCGCCGTCGATCACCCGGTAGTCGATGTCGCCATCCTCGCTGGTTGTGCGTTCCCTGGCGCGGTCGATCATCTGGCTGGATACGTCAAAAGCGGTAACATGCGCGCCCAACCGTCCCAGGCGGCGGGAGGTCAGGCCATTGCCGCACGCGATGTCTAATATCCGCATTCCGGGCGCGGGGGCCAGCAGCCGTTCCAACGCGGGCCAGCAGAGAACGTTTACAAAGTCGTTGCCTTCGCCCATGTACTCGTCCCAATAGGCCGCGTTTTCGTTCCAGGCGTCGCGTGCCGTGCCCTTGTATTCGCTGAATTGTGTAGCCATATTCTCTCCTTTCCGCTAATCGCCACTCGTATCTTCTTCAAAACGATTCAATGCCACATTTTTCGTCGATTGCCAGGGGTCGAAGATGCGCCCGTTCATGCCCACGTAAACGCCGGGGGGCAAAAGCTGCACCGCGGCCAGGGCAAAACCGATATTGAAAACCGCGTCGGTCAGGCGTAGGCGGGCCGGTTGCATGGAGCCTGTCAGTACAATCGTCTTGCCGGGAATATCACCCAAACCGCGGGCGGTTGCCAGCATGGTGTCTGTGCCGTGGGTGATCACGATCCGGCTCTCGTGGGATTCTTCCACGGCCCGGCGTACGGCGGCTCGGTCGTTATCGGTCATCTCCAGGCTGTCTTTGCGCAGCAGGCTCTGCACCGTGTAGTCCACGGTGATGTTGGCTTCTTCCAGCACCAGTGGCACTGTGGGTTCGCCCACCTGAAAGGCGCTCTTGGCGTCGAAGTAGATTTTGTCGATTGTGCCGCCGGTGGCGATGATTTTGATGGTCATTGATTTTGCATTGGTGTCGTGTAGGCTTCGTGTAGGTGATGGGCGCGCTCTATTTTGCGGCACCAATTTGGATGGTCGTCTTGCCTGCCACCACCGAGAATACATTGGCAGTCACTGTTCGGTCGTCTTTCTGAAAGGTGTAGAAAAACTCATTCGCGGCCCGCTCTTCCGGCTCGCCCACCTGGACAAAGCCTGCAGCTACTATTGCATCCTCCATAAAGGCGCGCGCCTCGTCCACACTAAATGGGATGAGGATATTAGCAGTGCCTGCCACCACCGATAGTTGTGCGCCCTGTGGAATGGGAAAGTCGAAGCCCAACAGCGCGACAACCTCGGCGGGGGAGGGGGTGGGAGGCCCGGTCACTTCTTCCACGTTGGTGGGCACTTCCACCACAATCGCCGCGTTGAAATCGTGGTAGAGGAACTCGGTGGTGAATGTTTTGCCTTCCAGGGTCAGCGAGAAGAGGAGCTTGACGATAAAACGCTCGTCGGCGTCCAGCCAAAGGTCTAATTGGGCAGCGTCGGCATTCTTCACGCTCAGCGAATCGGAGCCGGATTGAATGTCTGGGATTACATTTTTGTCGCCACGCAGATGAATGGTCGTGCGCCCGCTCATCTCTTCCTCGCCGATTACGGCCATGTCTGGCGCAGCCGACGCCATGCCCGCAGGTGTGATGACTGTCAACTCGGCCAGGTTGAAGGTGCTGATCACCGTCCACTTCTCGCCGTTGTTCAGGTAGAGGGTGTCGTTGATAAAACGTACATCCACAACCGTCGGCGTGCCGCTTTGGTAGAGAGTCACCCGATCATCCTCGGCCAAAGGGGTTTTGACATGGGCCA
>JAHEML010000804.1 GCA_024643705.1 Caldilineaceae bacterium
GATGTGGTGTGGCTCAGGTAGATCACCCGGGTGCGCGGGGTGACGCCCGCCCAGAATTCCTCGACAAAGGCGGCCGCGGCCAGGCGGTTGGCCTCGTCCACATCGTTGGATGCGGGTGTGGGCAAGGAGGTGGGCTGGTTGATGTAGTGCGCGCCTGCCTTGCCCGTGTTGAACTGCCAGGCGTGGTTGCATGCGCCGTACTCGTGGTTGGTAGTCAGCACTTCGTCGCCTGGTTTCAGCCAACTGCGCAGAGAGTGGGTGACCGCATTCACCCCCATGGTGGCGTTGGTCACAAAGGCCAGGCGGCTCTGATCGGTGTGCAGATAGTCGGCCAGTACTGTGCGCGCTTCGGTGAGCAGATCGCGCTGACGGTTCATAAAACCGCCGGGATGTTCTTCGAACTCCCGCTGCCATTTTTGATAAACTTCGAAAACAGGGAGCGGGCAAGCCCCGAAGGAGCCATTGTTGAGCAGCCGCCAGTCTCGGCGCAGCATAAAGTCGTCACGAATCGTCTCTGTCATGGGGTGCTTATAGCTTTCGGTGTTGGGATGATGGCTTGGATGGATTGTAAACGCGTCTATCAGTGTACCCGTTGGACACGATACGTCAAATCAGCTACCCCCAATTTCTTATCAGTGTCCATGCCCGGTTGGACACAATCAGCCACGAAAATGGGACATTGATGAACCTATATGATCGCTGATTTTATCCGCGGTCATCCGTCCGATCCGCGTCATCCACGTTCTGTTTTTTGGGGTTAACGGGTGCTCACAGAGCCGCGCACATAGTCGGCTTCGTCGCTGACCAGAAAGGCCAGCACCCGTGCCACACCAATCGGCTCGCCCAGGCCGGATTGGGCGGCTGCGTCCACTGCGGCTTGGGGGTCTTGCCCTTTGCGGGCGGCGTCCTCTTCGATGACGGAGCGCTTCATAAAGGTGTTGATGCCGCCAGGAAAGACCACGTTGACCCGAACCCCTTCTGGGGCGAGCTTGCCCGCCATGGTCGTCCCCAGTGCGCTCACCCCGCCCTTGCTCATGGCGTATGCGTAGGAAGAGCTAACCCCGTAGGCCGCGGGGGAGGAGATGAGGATAATCGCCGGTTTCTGCCCCTTTTTAAGCAGGGGGAGAGCGTATTTGGCACAGAGAAAGCTGCCGATGGTGTTCACATCGACAACCTGACGCAGGGTCGCCAGTTCAAAATCCTCCAGGGCCACATACGCGCCTTTGAGGATGCCCGCTGTCTGCACCAGCGCATCCAGCTTTCCGTGGGATTCGGCGATGCTGGCGCACAGGGCCACAACGCTGGCTTCGTCGGTTACATCCACACGGACAAATGTGCCGCCTGCCTGCTGGGCTGTGGCCTTGCCTTCTGCCTCATTAAAATCGGCCACGATCACGTGTGCACCCCGTTCTGCACAGAGCAACGCTGTGGCCTGGCCGATACCCACCGCGCCGCCGACGACCAGGATTGTCTTGGTTTTTAGATTCATTGTTGTTGTCATCGTTCGGTTTCCTGTGTGAAAAAGCTGAAACGTGAAACGTGAGGAATGGTCGGTATCCTCACGTTTCACGTTTCAATCGTCAAACTCTACGCTAACTTCTGCGCGTGCTTACTTCTTCTTGTTGGTTGCTGCCCAGTCGTTCAACTGGCGCTGCACTTCGTCGATGATCACCTGGGCGCCGGCTGCGTTCAATTTATCATGAGCGTCGGCAGCCGCATCATCCCAACTGACCCAACCATTAACAATCGGGGCCATCACTTCTTTCAGAACAGCGCTGGTCTGGGCAATCTCAGTCTGAATCGGCGTGCGATCCACCACAAAGCCCAGGGCAACAGACGGGTAGGCTGTATCATTCATGACTTTGGTTTTCTCCCAGGCGCCCACCTGCTTGGCATCCCGATAGTAACCGTTGAACTGATTCCCAAACTCCCAGTCTGTGTTGGGGTTGTAGGTGCTGGTGGAACCGTCCACACCATCGGGGAAGCGCATGACTTTGGTGCCTTCGTCGGCCCAAACCCAATGGACTCCCTGAATACCCCGCGCCAAGAGGTTGTAGACTTCCACATTTGTGTTAAATTCTTCCAAAACTTCCATGGCCTTTTCGGGATGTTTGGATGTGTTGCAGATAGCGTTGAGGGTAGCAGTCGCGCCAGCCGTGTCCAGAATCAAGGGGTCGGTCAGATTCTTGCTCACGAACTCCCAGCCATATTTTCCCTGGGCCTCCACGTCATTACCGGGTTTCTCCACATGATAGGTCATGGCGAATTTGCCAGCGCGGAACATCGCATCGGCTTCAGCAGCTTCGATTGGGTCGGCAGGGTAGTAACCTGCGTCGTACCATTTCTGGGTCAGCCGAGCCGATTCCTCGAACTCAGGCGTCTCTGTCAAATTGACGACTGTCATTGTTTCATCATTGGCTTTGACACCGATAAAGCCGATGCCGTCATCCAGGGGATCGTAGCCCCAATACTGGGAACGCCAGAGATTCCCAGCGTCT
>JAHEML010000092.1 GCA_024643705.1 Caldilineaceae bacterium
CATTGCCGCTCACTTCCGCCTGGGAGCCGTCTGGGTTCCATATTTCACAGGTAAAATGATCGGGCGGCATTGAACCGTCCAGAGGGCCAACAACGATCCCGTCGCTGCCCACGCCGCGATGTCGATCACAGATGGCGATGGCTTGGGCCGGTGTTAGTTTGTAAATTTGGTTTGGAGCCTGCTCGGTTGGGTCTAGGACTAAGTAGTCGTTACCCAAGGCATGGTATTTGTGAAGAAGTAGTGCTGGTGGATTGTTCATCATGTTCTCCGCGCTGAAGTGACAATAACCACAGATGGTAGCGACCAACCCTTTGCCACGAATTTAACGAATTTTCACGAATGATTTAGCCAAATTCGTAGGTATTCGTGCAATTCGTGGCGAAAATCCAGTCAGTGGCTTGGTAGTCACCACAGATGAATACAGACTCGATCATGGCAATCCGCCCGATCCACGCTCTATTTCATGCCGATTGGCCCAATATGTGGGGGTTGCACACAGCCCGTGCCCAATTCGGTAGCAAACATTGTGTGGCGGCATCCTGAAGATGCGTTACAATAGTGCATACTTGAATGATAATACTCTAAAGATTGTCAAAGGCAACTGAATTCTCAACCGATCGTCGGTGGAGAAATAAGCAAGGCGGTAAATATCTTATGATGCAAGCAAGTGCAAAGAGACTCATCCGGCGTGGGGTGACAGTGCTATTTGTGCTGTCATTGATGCTGGGATCGTTTATGGCCGGGGGCATCAGCGTCGCCCGGTTGGACGCCGCGGAGCAACCAGCCCAGTTCAGAGTCTTTTGGGAAGCCTGGGACCTGGTGCTGGCAAACTTCGTCGATCAGGACAAAGTTGATGTTACGACCATGACCTATGGAGCCATCGAGGGCATGTTGTCAACTTTGGGCGATCAAGGACACACAACCTTCCTTTCGCCCCAAGCCCTCGAACAGCACACATCCAGCCTGGAGGGTGAATTCGAAGGCATTGGGGCCTACGTTTCTCTGGAAGATGGCGAAATCACCATTGTCGCCCCCATCGACGGTTCACCAGCCGAAGCAGCAGGTATCCTGGCGGGGGATGTGGTGCTGGCTGTGGATGGCGAAAATGTGGAAGGACGCACGCTCAACCAGGCGATCGACCTGATCCGGGGGCCAGCTGGTTCGGATGTGGTGGTGACGGTGCGCCATTTGGACGCCGACGAACCTGTGGATATTGTCATTACCCGGGGGCGTATCGAACTGGACAGCGTGGGCTGGACGATGATTCCAGGCACCAATCTGGCCTATGTGCAGATCACCCAATTTGCCGAAAACACGGGCCAGGAACTAGAAGACGCCTTGCGGGAAATCGAGAGTCTGCGCCAGAAAGGCGAATCTGTGGATGGAGTGGTGCTCGATCTGCGGAACAACCCCGGTGGATATGTGCGCGAGGCCATCAATGTCGGTAGCCAATTACTGCCCAAAGGGGCGATCATTCTCCAGGAGAAAGATGCCAAGGGCAAAGTTAATTCCTACCGATCCCGTGGCACGGGCTATGGGCGAACCTTGCCAATCGTCGTGTTGATCAACAAAGGAACCGCCAGCGCGGGCGAGATTATTGCCGGTGCGCTGCAAGAAAATGGGCGGGCATCCCTGGTTGGCGAAACCACCTTTGGAACCGGAACCGTCTTGAATCAATTCAATTTGAGCGATGGTTCGGCTATTCTTCTGGGTGTGACAAATTGGCTGACACCCAAGGGGAATCTGATCAAAGGTCAGGGCATCACACCCGACATCGAGGAAGAGCTACCCGCCAGTGTAATTCAGTTGAATGTCCGGCGTCTTTCGGCTCTCGATGTGGAAGAGCTAGCGACGACAGAAGATATACAGCTATTGAAAGCCATCGAGCAATTGAGTCCAAAACCACCCACATCACCCACCGCATCCCGCAACCGCAGGTAGTTCGGCGGTAGTTGGCTCCGGCGGCAGGAATAACAGAAAACAAGAGGGACAGATCAATCAAATCTGTCCCTCTTTTCTTTTCAAGCTGCTCTGGGCTATTCGATTAGCCGGATGGTTTGTAAAGCTTGTGCTCTCGGATGTAGCGTTCGACCAACCGGGGGACCTGATAGCGGATCGGTTGTCCGTCGCGCACACGGCGCTGGATAATATGGCTGGCAATTTCCAGCTCGGGCATATCCAGGATGATCACCTTTTCTTGTACACCTGGCAGGGCGCTGTTGAGCCGATCCCAATCGATCTCTACGTCATGGCGGCTAAGGGCCACCAGGCGGCAATTGTTCACCAGCCATTGGGCTTCGCGCCAGGCAGGCAGATCGTTCAGGCTGTCTATGCCCATCAAGAAATAGAGTTCCACCTGGCGGTCGACCCGCTGACGCACGATCCGCACCATGTCGGCGGTGTAGTGGGGGCCGGGCCGATCCGCATCCACCCGGCTGACACGGATGTAGTCGCTGTCGGAGGTGGCGAGTTGGGCCATGCGGATACGGTGTTCGACCGGTGCAAGGCGGCGATCTTGCTTGTGGGGTGGGTCGCCCGCAGGCACCAGGTAGACCCGATCCAGCGCCAGTTGAAACCAGGCTTCTTCCGCCAGGATCAGATGTCCAATATGGATGGGATCAAATGTGCCACCGAAGATGCCGATGCGTAAGGCGCCTCGTTCGGGCGTCAACGCGCTTAAGCCATCCTCCTGGCCCAGCGCGATAGGGGGCACTTGGTGGGGTCCTAGGGTGGACGTCGTATCTATCACCGTTAACTCGACGAGTGAGTGTTACGAAAATAAGAATCTGCTATCATATCGAGAACAGGCGAGGCAGATTATTCGCCAAAAGCGTTATCGTAGCCCCAAATCAATTCAATGTCCGCAATTTGCACTCGATCACCCTCGACAACCCCAATGGATCGGAGTTCTTCGGTGATCCCCATTGCTTTGAGTATACGCTGAAAACGCATGGCAGCCTCGTAATAGTCCCAGTTTGTCATCTGGGCGGCGCGTTCAACCGCAACTCCCTCGATCTGCCACAAGTCTTTCGCCAACTGGTTGACAACAAATGAGCGCTCGTCTGCTTCCGGCGCAATCTCCACCAGTTCATCCTGGGCCACCACATCTTCCACGGGCAAAGCATCCAGCATATCTTGAATGCGATAGAGAAGCATATCCAGATTGGAGCGGGTGACGGCGCTGATGGACATCACCGGTTGCCCCGCGGCAGAGATGGCCTCTTCCACTGCGGGCCACTGGGCTTGGGCATCGGGCAGGTCCATCTTATTCAGCACCACAAGCTGGGGTTTATGCGCCAGAGCGGGGTTGAAGAGTTGTAGCTCCTGGTTGATGGCGGCATAGTCGCCCAACGGGTCGGGGCTGGCCCCATTGAGCAGGTGAATGAGTACCCTGCTGCGCTCCACATGGCGCAAGAATTCCAACCCCAGGCCAACCCCTTCGTGGGCGCCTTCCAGCAGGCCAGGAATATCGGTAACAACAATTTGCCGGTGATCGACTTCGGCCACACCCAAGCTCGGCTCCACTGTGGTGAAGGGATACGAAGCAATTTTGGGGCGGGCTGCGCTAATGACGCTGAGCAAGGTCGATTTGCCTGCGTTGGGCACACCAACGATCCCAACATCGGCCACGATCTTCATCTCTAGTTCCAGCCAAACGGCCTCGCCACTTTCGCCGTTTTCGGCTACACGGGGCGCGTTGTTGCGGCTGGATTTGAAGGCGGCATTGCCCCGGCCACCCCGGCCACCGCGTACCACGAGAATCTCTTGGCCTTCGCGTACCAAATCGGCCAAAATTTCGCCGGTTTCGCCGTCCCGGGCAATCGTCCCCAAAGGTACGGCGATCGACATATCGTTGCCGTTGGCTCCAGTTTTGTCCGAGCCGCCCCCATGACCACCCCGCTCGGCCTGGAAGTGAACCTGTCGATGAAACATGTGCAGGGTGTTCAGGCTGGCATCCGCTTTCAAATAGATGTTGCCACCCCGCCCACCAGTGCCGCCACATGGCCCACCCCGGGGCATAAACTTTTCCCGGCGGAAAGCGACAATACCATTGCCCCCATCGCCTGCATTGACGTGAATCCGTGCCTTATCAAAAAACATACGTTACCCCGTTGGTCATTCGCCATCTTAAACACATATCTCCCCATTGTAGCGGATGGCAGGAGGAACACCAACTCGTTATACGGGTGGAACTCGAACAGTGAAGGGGTTTGGTGGGGTACAATCGAGCAAGTATACTATGATACGCGATAGTATACATCTGGAGTTTTTTGGCTCGTTCAGGGCCAGTCGGGATATGTGAAGTTGATGGTACGAATCCGAACGTGGATAGTTTCCGGGTGGTTTTGGGTTGGAGTGATACTCCTGGCAGTGGGCAGTCTGGCATTGTGGTTCTGGGCTGACACAATCCGGCTTGCGCTGGAAAACCTGGCCCAGATGTTCAGCCAGACAGAAGCGCTCATGGCCTTTGTCGACCGGCTTGGATGGGCTGGCCCCCTGGCATTGATCACCATCAATGCGCTACAGATCATCGTTGCACCCTTGCCCAATTATGCGATTTTTGTGGTGGCGGGCCTGCTGTATGGCCCAATCTGGGGTGGCATTTATGGCCTGGCAGGGATGTTGCTCGGTGGCGTCGGTGCTATGCTGCTCACCCGGCGCTTTGGGCGCCCCTTGGCCGAACGCATGGTAGGCGGCGAGCGTCTGGATCGTTGGGATGGGATGCAGGCTACCCAGAGTATTCTGTCGTGGAGCATCCTCTTTTTGGCCCCGGTGGGTGATCTGCCCTTCTTTCTGGCCGGGCTGGCCCATGTGGGTGTTGCCAAAATAGCTGCGATCTCGGCCATCACCCGTGGGCCAACCATATTTCTGATCGCCACCGCGTCAAGTGGTGTCACGGGCATGACATGGAGCCAGCTTGTCTTGGTCATTTTGGCCCTGGTAGTGATCTTTGGCCTGCTGGCCTACCATCAGCAGTCTGTGCTGGATTGGTTTGATCAGCATGTGCAGCCCCGTTTTTTGCAAGGGGATCGGGTGGCAAGCAACCAAGACGCACACGGGAACACCGATACAAATATCAACAAAACAAATATCAACGAAACAGCAGCGGGCTAGAAGAGACCCCAAAAGGTGACAATCATGAACGAATCCACATTGCTGGACAGAATCAACAACGACTTGAAAGAAGCCATGCGCCAGCGCAACGAGACGGCCAAGTTGACCCTGCGTTCCATCAAGAGCGCGATTCTCGAAGCCGAGAAATCGGGCAAATTTGACCAGGGCCTGACCGACGACGATATCATGCAGATTGTCGCCAAAACGGCCAAGCAACGCCGGGATGCCATTATCGAATATGAACGGGCAGAGCGCACAGAGCTTGCAGCCAGCGAGAAGGCGGAATTGGCGATCATCGAAGACTATTTGCCCAAGCAGCTTTCTGCAGCCCAGATCGAAGTCATTGTGCGCGAGGTCATTGCCGAAACCGGCGCACAAAGCATGCGCGACATGAACAAGGTGATGCCCGTGGCCATGGAGCGAGTGGCCGGGCAGGCAGATGGCCGCGCCGTGAATCAAGTTGTGCGACAGTTGCTCGGATAGGGCGAGCCGTTGGTCAGCGTAGCCGTTTCGCAAAGGATACAATGCAAAGCATCAATGCCGTCCGCCGCCGTAATCATCTCATCACTTTGGCGACAAATGGATTATTGATCCTGCTATCGGGGGCTGTTCTGGTTGCCGTGCTGCTTATCCAGCTCCCGTTGGGTGGTCAAGTTCAGCTCACAGCCGGAGAAGTAGCCCAGCAGGATATTCTCGCGCCCAGGCGTATTTCGTACGAAAGCGCCGTGCGCACACAGGATGCCAAAAATCGGGCCGCTCAGGCAATCCCCGACTACTACGATCCCCCCCAGAGCCGGATTCGCCGTGCCCAGGTGACCCAGGCCCGAGATGTGCTGGAATTCATTTCAACCGTGCGTCTGGATGATCTGGCACCACCGGGAGCAAAGATCGGCTATGTCCAGGCAATCAACGACATCACCCTGAACCAGACCATGGCGGAGAAGATACTCGGCGTGCCACCGGATGAATGGCAAATTATTTTGAGCGAAGTGCCACTTGTCCTGGATCAGATCATGCAGGAAGAAATTCGCGAGACATCCCTACCAGCGGTGCGGCGCAAAGTGCCCGCTCTCATCAGCCCCGAACTGGGCAACGACGCGGATTTGGTCACTACAGAATTGGTACGGGCACTGGTGCGCCCCAACAGCTTTCTCAACCCGGAACGCACGAGCGAACTACGCATCCAGGCCCAAGAAGCAGTTGCTCCCCAGATCAACGTACTGGAACAAGGGGAAATCGTCCTGCGGTCGGGTGATATTGTGACCGCAGAAGACGTAGAAGCGCTGGAACAGATGGGGCTGAGCCAGGGCGAACGAGGATTGTGGACAATTGTCCAGGCGATTCTTGTGGCAGCGGTTCTGCTCAGTCTCATCGGCGCGGCCATCTACCGACTGCGTATTCACGCCCTTTTTTCTCGCCAAGAGATGGCCCTGTTGGTCTTGTTGGCCCTGTTCGGTCTGGTGGCGGCCAAGCTGATGGTGATCCCCCACAATTGGATGCCCTATCTCTTCCCCCTGGCGGCGTTGGGTATGCTTGTGGCCCTGCTCCTGGAGACACAAGTAGCGCTCATTGTTGTTCTCTCTTTCACGCTGTTGATTACCTACTTAAGCCAGGGGAATGTTTTTCTGATTTACTATTCTTGCGCGGGGGGCTTGTTGGGCGCACTTGTATTGGGCAAAGCCGAGCGATTGACAGCATTTCTGTGGGCGGGCTTGGTTGTCATCATCAGCAACCTTGCCACAACAGCCGCCTTTTGGCCCCACCCGCTCGAAGCAACCACCACGTCGCTCGTACTCCAATCCGCCACCATCGGCATACTTAATGGCGCACTGGCAACCAGTTTGGGTCTCATCGGCTACTTTGGGTTGGGCAACCTGTTTGGCATTACCACCAATTTGCAGTTGATGGAGCTAAGCCGCCCCACCCACCCCCTGCTGCGCCAATTGCTTCTCAAGGCCCCAGGAACTTACCATCACACCATTTTGGTGAGCAATCTGGCCGAACGAGCAGCCGAAGCGATTGGGGCCGACGCGTTTCTGACCAGGGTGGGGGCCTACTATCACGACATCGGCAAAACTGTGCGGCCCTACTTCTTTGTAGAAAACTTTCTGGATGGCGAAAGCACCCCCCACGCCGGGCTAGACCCACGCACCAGTGCCCAGATTATCATCAGCCATGTACGAGACGGCATAGACCTGGCACGCAAATATCGTTTGCCCGCACCCTTGCAGGACTTCATCCGAGAGCATCACGGGGCACAATTGGTGAGCTATTTCTACCGCCAGGCCCAGGCCGACGAAGGCCCCGAAAATGTGGATGAGGCAGATTTTCGCTATCCTGGCCCAGACCCGCGCACCAAAGAAGCTGCTATTATGCTCCTGGCAGATGTTTGCGAGGCGGCTGTGCGTGCCAACCGACCAGCAACCCGTGACGATCTGCAAAGGCTGGTGGACAAACTCATCACCGACCGGATATTGGAAGGGGCGCTGGACTCCAGCCCGCTCACCTTCCATGAATTACAGGTGGTCAAGAGCGTCTTTTTACAGGTCTTGCAGGGCATTCATCACCCACGCATCCAATACCCGCAACCTGTGCCTCCAACCAATCTCCAACTCGAAACTTCATCCCGCCAACCTGCCCCCGCATTGCCCGGCGAGGTAGCCAAGGTTGGTAACGATGCGAACAAGGAACCAGCAGCCCATGTCTGATTGGGAGATCACAGTCGATATCGACGAGAGATTTGCTTCTCATATAACCGAAGAAATGCTCACCTTGGCGCTTTCAGCGGTATTGTCGTATGCAGGCAACGCCAACGCTGGGGTCGCCATCGTCGTCACAGACAATGACTATGTCCAGCGCTTGAACAGAGACTATCGTGGGGTGGACACACCTACCGATGTGTTGAGCTTTGCCAGCCAGGATGGCGAGACATTGGACGCGGAATTTGCGCCAGAAGCAGCCCAAGAGATCGATCGCTACCTGGGTGACCTGATCATCGCCTACCCCTATGCAGCCGCCCAAGCCGAACGTCACAAGCTTACCATCGCAACAGAGATGCGCCTGCTGGTTGTCCACGGATGCTTGCACTTGCTGGGCTATGATCACGACACCGATGAAAACCAGGCAACCATGTGGGCCGCCCAACAGACAATCCTCGCCAGCCTGGGGGTTGACGAAGACCTGGGCGAACGCATGGCCGCAGAATGAGCCGTACCCCGCCCAGCCCGTCCAAACCCACCCTGTCACGGCCGCGCAAACATAGTTTTTGGGCCAGTTTTCGAGTAGCGTTTTCTGGGGCGGTCCACATTCTGCGCACCGAGCGCAACGCGCAAATAGAGGGGATCATTGCACTCGTTGCCCTTCTTCTTGGTCTCTGGCTGGGCATCAGCCAGATCGAATGGCTTGTGATCATCACGCTGATTGGGCTGGTTCTTGGTTTGGAAATGGTCAACACGGCCATCGAGGCAGCCGTCGATCTGGCTCACCCCGACCATCACCCATTGGCAAAAAAGGCCAAAGACAGCGCTGCCGGTGCGGTGTTGGTAGCTGCCATCGCCAGTGCTGTTATCGGTGTTGGAATCTTTTTGCCCCGTCTTTGGTTGATTGTGGCAAATGGAATACGCTGATCAAACCAAGTCCGACTCCAAAAAGAGAGAGACGCCATCAGTGTCACTCCCAATTAAGAAGGAAAGACGCGAACCTTGAACCCGCCAAATACCACATCAGGGTTACTTCGTCGGCTGATAATCGTCAGCAGTATTTTTTTTGGTCTATTGTTGGTGGGAACCATCGGCTATATCGTCCTGGAAGGGTGGCCGCTGATCGATGCCTTTTACATGACAGTCATCACCATCAGTACTGTAGGCTTTGGTGAAATTCGAGCAATCAGCGACACGGGCAGGCTCTTTACAGCCATGTTGATCGTGTCGGGCGTGGGCGCTGATGCCTACACATTCAGCAGCGTGGCCGACTATATTGTAGCTGGTGAACTTCGAGGCGTTTTACAGAGGCAACGCATGGAAAATC
>JAHEML010000805.1 GCA_024643705.1 Caldilineaceae bacterium
CGCGCTGGCTTCGTCGTCGTACATTCCCATAAAATCTGACAGGCGGGTAATGCGGAAGATTTCCTGGTAGTGGTCGCTTAATCCGTATGTGACCAGCTTGCGGTGGCTCTTGCGGGCCTGGGCCAGCAGACCGACGATCAGCGCGATGCCGGTGCTGTTGATGTAGCCCACGCTGCTGAAGTTGAGCAGCACTGGGTCCGAGCCGGAGCTTTCGGCCTGGGCATAGGCAGCATTGATAGCCGCATCCGCGCTGCCGTCGATGTCGCCGGTCATGTCGATGGCAATGACGCCATCCGTGGGCCGTATGCTGGCAGCAAATGTTTGATGTTCCATCGTATTCTCCCCAGTAGACTTTAGGACGCAGATGACGCAGAAAAACAACGATTGTCGTTTCTGAATCAACGTTACTCCGCGTTGTCCGCGTTCTATTCTCTATTCCAAATTGAATATCAATTCAATGGTGTGATGTTCGCCGTCTTCGCTCACATTCATCTCATCCACCATACTTTTGATGAGAAAGAGACCCCAGCCCCGGGGCGATTGCAGCCCGGCCAGCTTCAGATCGATGTCGGGTGTGGCCGCTTCGGGAATCTCGGTGCCACCGCCGTGATCGGTGATGCGTACCCGCAGTTGCTCGCCGTTCTGTTCGGCATGAATCTCGGCTTGAATCTCTACCGGCAGGTCGTTTTGGTATTTGTTGCCGTGCTCCATGGCGTTCATCGTGGCTTCGGCCACGGCTGTCTTCAGCTTTTCCAGACGCTCCGGTGCCAGACCTAGCGGGGTGACCAATTCGGCGATCCGGTTCATGGCTTGGCGCTCGTTGCCCGGAGCGCTGGGTAATGTAAAGTCTGCCAGCAAAGTAGTCGCCACCTTTTGGGTTTTGGTTGGGCCGTCGTAGCGCACAGTGACCAGTGTCACGTCGTCCTCCTGCTCCCAGCCGGGGCCAACAAATGTGTGCAGGGTGGCGAGCAGATAGTCCACCAGATCGCCGCCGCTGAAATCGGCCAGTTCGTCCCGCAGTTTGGGAAAGCCATACATCTCCCGTTGGGGATCGTGGGCCTCCACCAGCCCATCGCTGTAGAGCAGAAGGGTGTCGCCGGGTGTGAGTGTAATTTCTTTTTCCTCATAGCCCATCCCCGGCAGCAGCCCCAGAGGCATTCCCCTGGCCCGCAACTCCTCCACGCCGCCCGGCCCGGCCCGATAGGGCAAGTCGTGGCCGGCGTTGGCGTAGATCAGATGGCCGGTGGCGGGATTCAGCACCGCATAGAGACAGGTGACAAACATGCGGGCCGGGATGTCGGGATGCAGCAGATCGTTGACCCGTTCCAACACCGCACCGGGCGATCCGGTCTGTTCGGTGGCGGCGCGCAGGAGCGTACGGGTCGTCGCCATCACCAGGGCGGCGGGCACGCCTTTGTCGGTCACGTCGCCGATGACAATCGCCAGACGGCCATCGGGCAGGGTGCGGAAGTCGTAGAAATCGCCGCCCACGGCCCGGGCTGGTTGGTAATAGGCCGCAACGCCCCAGCCATCTAATTCGGGCAGGCTTTGGGGCAACAGCGTCTGCTGGATCAGGCGAGCCACTGCGAGTTCCTGGGCCATGCGCTCCCGCTCAGCGGCTTCCAACTGTTGTTGGCGCACCAGTTGGGCCACCCGCACCGCGGGGGCGGCTTGCGTCGCCAGATCGGCCAGCAGCTTGCGGTCATCGCTGGAATATTCCTGCTCGCTGCGCCGGGAGCCGAGATTGATCAGCCCGATCAATTCGCCCTGGCTGACCAGTGGCACGGCCAGCAACACGCCCGTCGCCTTCATTTCGGCCAGCGCTGGGGAATCCATTTGCAGGCGGGCAATCTCCACCGGGCCGTTGGTGGTGTGCATGTAGGCCAGCAACGGGTCGTTGGGGGCAATGTCCACCGCGGACAGAATTGTCGGTGCAGGTGTGGCCAAATCACCTTCTTGCAGGGCAGGCGTCGGCTGCGCATTGGGTGGCGCTTTTTGTGCCCCACTCAATTTTTGCCAAAAAGTCGTCAAGCGAGATGTCATCGGTTCTTCCTCCTGAATGGAGTTTAGCAGGCGAGCGTCACGGCAGCGTTACGGTGGGTGTTACGGTTTGCGTAGCCAGACAATTGTGCCTTCGGGTTGTATGGTTTCTTGTACCACACGGGTCAATTCTCCCGTTAGAATGTCTAAATCCGTCTCGTCCCGCGCCGTGACGGCGAAAGCCGCCAGCACCCTCTGGGCGTCGTACTTCTGGCGGAAGAAGCGGCGGTCAATCACATCCTGCACCCGGCGGCGCAGAGGGGTGAAGAGGGCGGCGATGAGAAGCGTGGATAGGACGATCACAATCGGAGATTGTTCATCCGTGAACGACCCAAAGATCGTTTGCAGCAAGACAACACTGCCGAAATAGACAAGCGACAGCATTGCGGTCAGCAAGGAATATTGCAGAGTGCGCCGGATCAGAATGTCGATGTCCCACAGCCGGTAGCGGA
>JAHEML010000806.1 GCA_024643705.1 Caldilineaceae bacterium
GCCGCCCAGTCTGCCGATCAGGCAATAGCCCTGTTGACCGAATGTGCTGGTGATGGCCCCGACTTCCCCCACCGGGACTATTGGCATTGCGCCCAGGTATTGCGGTCCATTGGTCGCTTGGCCGATGCCGAGCGCGCCCAGGAAATGGCTTGCCAACTGTTGCAGGAAAAGGCAGAAAAGATCACCGATCTCTCGATGCGTTCATCCTTTTTGGAGAACGTATCATTCAATCGAGAGATCGGGCGTAGCAAGCTGCTCGTCTGACGAGACAGGCAGAGCACCGAGCCAGTGAGCTTCTCTTTTTCCCAACACCGACGAAGAGCGAGTCCGCAAGGGCTATCGCTCGATGGTTGGCAGATAGAGTTGAACAGCCGGGGCCTCTTTTGCCAGCCACAGGGTATAGACGCCCACACCCTGGGAAGATGCTACGGCCACACGATCATCCACCAGATCTGTCAAGCTGATGCTTTGGATCTCTTTCCACTCCGACCCATTCCAAAAACCGACAACCACATTGGGCAGTTCGGATGTCTGCCGGGCCGCGCCCCGGAGTGACCGCACCCGCAGGGCAATGTGTCCTTCGTTGGCTAGTGCCGGTGGATTCGCCAGCAGACGATAGGCTTGCCCCACAATACGACGCCCGCTGGGTGGCCGGGGCGTGCCCGCCATACTTTGCAGGGCGACAAATTCACCCCTGCCCAAGAAGACATTGGTTTCGCGGGCAAATTCCGCTTTGCCATCCGACGAGATAATCGGCGCGCCCCCGTACCAAGTGGCAGGACCTTCGGCCCCACCGCCCCCCACACCATAATCTACCATTGTCTCCCGGCGGGGGTTGGCATTGCTGGCACCTTCGTCCACATAGATCTGAATAAAGGCGGAGGTGGCATCCACGGGGGAGTAGAAGGTTCCGGTGTGGGTGTCAGCGTTGGTCGTCAGGACGATTTCGGTGGGCGTGTCTGAATCTTCCGGGTACAAGACGGCACGCATGGGCAGCCCAAGACTGATGGCTTGTGTCACTGTGATACCGATGGTGCGGCTGGCTGCATGGGAAATGGCGATGATCGGCGCCCAGTCATCATCCTTCTCCATTTGCAGCACATTGTCACCTACAGTCAAAACCTCGCACCCATATTGGTGGCGGGGGGCAGAATCGTCTTCGGTAAAGTCGTTCACATCGTAGACACAGAAGCGGTCACTGGTCTGGCTGCCAATCAGGGTGATCTCGGTGGTGCCTTCGGTTGGCTTGCCTTGATCGATCACCCGGTTGTTGCGGATCAGAAAGGCCCGTGCTTCGCCCGATGCGGTCTCTCCGGCCTGGTAATCCAGGGTGAAGGTCTGGTTGGGCAGGACAACCGCAGGGTTGGCAGGCGGATGAATTGTGAGATTGACTGTGGAGACAGGGGGCGCAGTTGGCCCTGAATTAAGTGCAGTAGGGGCCAGGAGCGAGCCATACCAGAGAAGAATCGTCTGCCACTCGGTGCGTTTGAGTGTCTGGTTGGCAAGGGTATCGTCACAGGCGCTCACCCAATGGTTTGGGTTGAAGATAAATTCGGTGTTGGTTTCGGCATAGACCCAGCCCATCGCGCTGCCTGTGCAATTTTTGGTCTCTACAATTTCACCATCGGGAGTGACAGCAATATAGGTGTCAAAGAGATAGAGGAGATAGTGGCCTAGTTCGTGGGCCAGGGCCAGGGGCCAATCCTCGCTCACATCTACACCCAAGTTGGTTGGTTCTCCGGGCAGGTTGAACCGATTCCACGTGCGCCCCATAAACGTGTAACCAGGGTAGTAGGTGAGATCAGCGATCAGCGGATCTGGCTGATCGCTTTCGCTTACACCACCGATCTCGGCTCGGGGGCGCTGATTATTGCTGGCATAGATGCGCACATCGGCTTCGTCCCACATATCATAGTTCTGGTAGATGTCGATAGCGCCCAGAGTCATCTGGCCGTCGGTGAAGTCGTAGAAATAGTTGGCGGCCTTTTGCATGTGGCTGCGCAACCGGTTTTGATACGCCGTATCGCCTATCATGCTCCATTGGGTCGAAACGATCAGGTTTTGGATCAACAGGGGGCGGTCTGGGCCAACTGTGATGCTCATTTCATAATCGGCAAAGTGGTTAAAATCCAGGGCGCGCACCTGGCGCGGCACACCGTTGGTATGGTAGAGGGTGGTGCGGGTTGTGGTGGAAACGGGGTAGGTAACCCACAATGTGTCGCCAAACTTGATCCGCCCCCGGGACGAAACATAGCCCTGATCGTCTGTCTGGGTTGGCGGAGCGACTGGCGTGCCATCGCGCAGGATGACAACCCGCGCATTGGCCGCCGGAAGACACCCGCTCTCCTGTTGGTCGCACACACGGATGCGATTGGCTGGGGCAAAGGGGCCAAAGACCAGATCATCGATGGATTCGCTGATCTCGGTAGCCCCGTAATCCAGCTCCAGGCGGGCAATCCGGCCCAAGGCATCGGTTAATCCCAGGAAAGAG
>JAHEML010000807.1 GCA_024643705.1 Caldilineaceae bacterium
AAATAACCACAAAGGAGAGAGATTACACGGATTTTGTCTTTATCCGCGGTTGTCCGCCCGATACGCGTCGTCCGCGTTCTATTTTCAAGTCACGGTGCCGACTGATCATCCCCGCGCTCCCAGAAGCGCCACCAGACCCGTGTGCGCCACATTCCCCGTCGTCGCCGTTGAGCCTCTTCCTGCAATTTGACAAGCTCTGTGCCGCGCTGGATGTCGGGCGCATACAGACGCACCCGAGCCAGGCCGGCAGCCACCAATTCACCGTTGATCCAACGGTCTCCTATATAGACATGACGCAGCAGACGCCCGTAGCGGTCTACCTCCGAAGTTTCCCGCTCCAGCCGCACCCGTTTGCCCTGCACCAGCCGAATGTTGGCGGCTTTGGCAGCCTCGGCCCAGGGGCCATCACTGCCCAACTCGGCCGCGTCCACGCCGATGTAGCGCACTTCTCGCCCGTCGCTCAGGCGCACACTATCCCCATCGACCACATGCTGCACAGTGGCATCTTCGCCCGCGTTCTTTTCAAACTGAAACCAGTCGAACAATCGTCGAAGCATCGACCCTCGGTCTCTATTCTTGAGCTACCTTCAATCGCTGCCCGTAACAGCCGCCACATTACGCACCTTTTGGCGCACCACCAACCCCGTGCGCGAAACCGATGGCAATGGCAACGCGAACAACGCAGTCAGTGCTGGCACGGCGCAAAGAAGAAGCATGGCTGAATAGATGCCAAGTCGGTGAGGTTCGGCCAGCCAGCCGGTCAAATTCAGCCCCACACCGCCCATGGCAAAAACAAAACCCAACGCAACCCCAGACCCCACGCCAGCATTCTTTGGAAAGAGAGATTGGGCCAGCACCAACATGGGGGGCCACGCCGCCCCCGTGACAAAACCGATGAAAGGGGCAACAAAATAAGCCCGCCAGTCTCCCAGCAGAAAGAGCGCCAGTAAGAGCGGCACAGAAAGCAACATCGAGCCGACCATCACCCGCACCCCGCCAATGCGATCAGAGAGAATGCCCCCAGCCAAAGAGCCAAAAGCCACGGTCAACAGCATGAGCGACGAGAGCGCACTAGCACTGGTTTTGGAGAATTGGGCTATGTCTACAAAGAATTGGGGCAGAAAGGCAGAAAACGATTCCTGGGACCAGGCCCGCAGGGACATCACCAAAATCAGACAAACGATCACCCCGGTGGAAAAGAGGGGATTGAGTTCGATCTTCCAGTTGGCGGCTGGTCTTTCGGCTGTAGATGAACGCTGAGCTTGACCGGTTAAGAGATAGAGAAATGGCACAATCAAGAGCGCGATGCCGGCCAGCACTGCCGTACCCCAAATGCCCGCACGCCCCATCACCAGGGCCGCCAGAATAGGACCAACCGCGAAGCCCATGTTGCCGCCGAGCATAAAGAGCGCCACACCAGCGGTCTTGTTCTCGCCTGCAGCCACATTGGCCCCCGACGCGCCCTGGGGATGAAAGGCCGCCGAGCCAAGCCCGGCAAATGCAGCCAATGTCAGCGCCCCCGAAAGATCGGGCATAAAGCCCACCGCGCCCTGAAAAAGGGCCATCCACAGCACGCCACCCACGGCAAACCAACGCCCCCCGTAGCGATCGCTCAAATAGCCAAAGAGGGGCTGGGTGAGGGAAGACGAAAGTTTGTACACCCCCAGCATCAACCCCACTTGGGTCAGGTCGAGCTGGAGCGAATCCTTCAAATAGAGGCCCACAACAATCGGCATGGAACCGGCCAGCATGTCCACACAAAAATGACCGAGAACTAAGCTCCACAAAGTGACATTTTTCCAAACGGGACGCATAAGGAGGTGCTTTCTGGGCGAGGAGAGGGGTGAAACCGCAATCTGCCCAGTATAGCCCAGGCAGAGCAAGCCGACAAACCAGAATGCACAAATCTAAGGCACAAATCTAAAGTGAATAAGCGAGGATTCGGCGGTGGCCCTTCAATACATCAAGCAACAGATCAATCAAGACCCTATTGACGCAAGGATTGGTAGAGATTCAAGACACCGCGGGCGTTGACATGGGCCGAATAGGCGCGGCTGTGCTCAGCTGCGGCCTGGCCCATAGTGCTACGCAAATCGTGGTTTTGCGCCATGCGCAGCACCCGCAGACCAAAGCTCAGATCGTTATCGTCGGCCACAAAGCCGGTCTTGCCATCCACAATCATATCCGCCACACCGGGGGAATCGATTCCCACCGCGGGCAGCCCGGTGGCGGCGGCTTCGATAAATGTGAGGGGGTGGACTTCGGAGACACTGGCCGAGACGAAAAAGTCGGCCAGTTTGAGGTGGCCCGGTATCTGCTGATAGGGAATCGCGCCTGTAAAGGTAACACGCTTATCAATACCCAACCGGTGGGCCAGAACACGGTACTCATCCAGCTCCGGCCCACCTCCCATCAGCAAAAGGTGCAGCCGGGGTTCTTCGCGGGTGAGTACCGAAACTACGCCTAACAGACGGTCAACCGCTTTTTCGCC
>JAHEML010000093.1:0-1665 GCA_024643705.1 Caldilineaceae bacterium
CGATGCGCCGGGCAACGGGGGCTTGTATGCCATGGGGGATCAAGTTAACTTCCGGGGCCACGCCAGCGATCCCCAAGACGGGGCGCTGGGTGGCAGCACGCTGCGCTGGAGTGTCTATCTGCACCACAACGAGCACATCCATTCGGACTATTTTACTGCCAGCGGACCCAGCGGCAGCTTTGCATACGACGATCACGGCGACGGTGTCTATTTGGAGCTTTGCCTGACCGCCACCGACAGCAGCGGGCTGAGCAGCCAAAATTGCGTGAATCTGTTGCCCAAAGAGACAACCTTGACATTCCAATCCCAGCCCAGTGGCCTACCGTTGAGCTATGCGGGGAGCAGTTACACCACACCGTTCCGGGTGCGCACCTATCAAAACGCCCAGCGGACCATCGAAGCCCCGCCCAGCGCGCCCGGTGGGCTCTCGTTCAACGGCTGGTCAGATGGGGGCGCGGCCCGGCACAGCGTGGGGGTGGACGGCGAAAGAACCTTCGTGGCGACGTACGCAGATGCAAGCGGAGCGATCCCAGCAGAATCGGCTGGAGGTGCTGGAGCCAAAGACGTTGCTGTCGTCAACAGCGAAGGCCCAACAGTGGAGAGTGCTGTCCAAAGCGTGCCCCAGGCGAGTTCGAGCCAAAATAACCAACAGCCAGGCAACGGGCGTATAGTCACCGAAGGCGCGCCCGCGGGTGGCGCTCGGTTGCTCCTGCGGGCCGGGAGCCAGTTCAACGACCGTTGGGCCGCGGTGCAATGGAAAAACGACAAAGGCCAGTGGCAAACCGTGGACGGCTGGCAGGGCACAGTTGCCAATGGGTATCAACGCTGGTGGGTAGGGCCAGACCTGTACAACGCAGGCCCCTTCCGCTGGGCAATTCTGGCGGAGCAAGAGGGCGCAGTATTGGCAGCCAGCGAACCCTTCAACCTGCCCAGCAAACAAGACAAAATGGTAGTGTGGGAAGTGCCATAAGGCTGACAAGCGGCGGGTAAAAGGGCCGTCGGCCAAGCCTGCACCGGGCTGAAGACCCGGAGCTTGGAGCAACGCCGGATCAATCCGGCTTGAAGAGGCTGTTTTGCGCCGACATAAGCCCCTTGAAAGGGGCGTTGCTCGGTAGCCCGGCTGCTTTAGAGCTGGGCAGCGAGGACGATTCCAGTCCGCCCTAACGCTGAATTACACCTATTCTCTTGGAGCATTTGACATTGTCTCTATTCCCGTTACAATGGAGTCATTCCCCACATGCGTTGTTGGCGCATCGGTAAACCGATGCGTCCTCTCAATCTACACAATCCCAAAGGAGTGAACTGTATGGATCGCAGAAACTTTCTGGGCATGGCGGCCAAAGGAGCAGTCGGTGCGGTAGCCGCGGCTGGCCTGGCAGCATGCCAACCCGGCGTGCTGCCCGCAGCCCAGGTGCAGCAGGCCGTAGCAGAGAACCCGTCCCTTCCTACAATCGATTGGCAGATGGCGACAAGCTGGCCTCCATCGCTGGACACGATCTTTGGCGGCGCGCAGACGGTCGCTGCACGGGTCACAGCGATGACGGGTGGCAAGTTCACTATCACGGCCCGTGCTGCGGGTGAGCTGGCCCCTGGCTTGGAAGTGTTAAACGTGGTCGAGCAGGGAGCCGTCCCCATCGGCCACACGGCATCCTACTATTATGTAGG
>JAHEML010000093.1:1675-9125 GCA_024643705.1 Caldilineaceae bacterium
GTAAAAGCCCGGCCACGGCCTTTGGCACCGCGCTGCCCTTTGGCTTCACGGATCGTCAACAGAACGCCTGGCTCTACGAAGCAGGCGGATTGGACTTGATGCAGGCGTTCTACAAGGACAAATTCGGCGTTATTCAGTTCCCGGCTGGCAATACAGGTGTGCAGATGGGTGGCTGGTTTAACAAAGAGATCAAGTCGGTGGCCGACCTCACAGGCCTGAAGATGCGTATCCCCGGCCTGGGCGGCCAGGTGATGAACAAATTGGGCGTGAATGTGCAAGTGTTGCCCGGTGGCGAAATCTTCCAGGCATTGCAGACTGGTGCCATCGACGCGGCGGAGTGGGTTGGTCCTTATGATGATCAGAAATTAGGGTTCGAAAAGGTCGCCAAGTTCTATTATTATCCAGGCTGGTGGGAACCGGGTCCTTCGCTGGAAATCCAGATCAATATCGGAGAATTCGAAAAACTGCCTGAAGAGTATCAGGAAGTACTGAAAACAGCGGCCTACGAGGCCAACCTGACAATGATGGCCCGTTACGATGCCAAAAACCCTGCGGCCCTGGCTTCATTGATGACCGATTCGGATGTCACACTTCTGCCCTTCCCGGATGATGTGATGCAAGCTTCGGAAGCAGCTTCCTTCGAATTGTTCGACGAGTTTGCCGCTTCGGATACAGACTTTGGCTCGATCTTCAAAGAATGGAAGAAATTCCGCGAAGCAATTCAGCCCTGGCATCGCCTGGCAGAATTGACAATGATGAGCTATCAGTCGCAGATCAGCGGGTAGTTTTCTGGTTTGCCGTACACAAAAAAGATGAGGGTGGCCCAGGTTGGGCCACCCTCTTTTGTTAGCCGAAAACGGTCGGTCTTGCGCAATAAGTCGAACGTGTTTTATCCCGCTGCGTTAACCAACCATGTGACGGTCTGGGGAAAAAGGATCACGATGACGAGCGCGATGCCTTGCAAGACCATAAATGGCAGTGCGCCTTTGTGAATGTCGATAGTCTTGACCTCTGGAGGGGCAACACTTTGCAGATAGAAAAGAGAAAAACCCACTGGCGGAGAAATGAAGGCCATATTCAGGTTAATCGCCATCATCACGCCAAACCAAACCAGATCCACGTTTAGCTCGCGGGCAGCCGGGACAAAGAGAGGCATGGCAATGAAGCTGATCTCGATAAACTCCAGATTGATGCCCAGGAGAAAGATAGCAATATTGGCAACGATAATAAAGCCCCAAAAGCCGCCGGGCAGATTGAGCAGTAACCCTTTGATATATGTCTGTCCACCCAGCCCGTCGAAGACCAGACCAAAGAGCGTGGAGCAGAAGAGGATCATAATCACCAATGCAGTAATATTGGCAGTAGAGCGGGCCGCGTCCCGAATGAGCTTCCAATTCATGTTGCGGTTGAAGACTGTGAGGATACACGCACCGATTGCGCCCACTGCGCCCGCCTCTGTTGGGGTGGCAATGCCAAAAAAGATGCTGCCCAGCACCGAGAAGATCAATAGCAGCGGCGGCACAACGGCCACCATTGTCCGGCGGAATAGCGCTGCGCCATGGATGGTACGGGCTTCGGGAGGCAGGGCGGGGGCATCCTGGGGGCGCACCCATGCGATGAAGAGCACATACAACGCATAGAGTCCAGAGAGAATAAGGCCCGGGAAGAGGGCGCCGAGAAAGAGATCGCCTACGCTGACGCCGATCTGATCAGAGAGAACAACCAGAACCAAGCTAGGAGGCAATAGTTGAGCCATGGTTCCTGATGCGGTGATAATACCAGTGGCAAGCTGATGGTTGTAGCCATATTTGATCATAATGGGGAGGGAGATCAGGCCCATCACGATGACGGTGGCTGCCACCACACCCGTGGCCGCGGCCAAGAGCGTACCCACCAGCACAACCGCCAGGGCCAGCCCACCGCGCATGGGGCCAAGCAGAATCCCCACAGTAGTTAACAACCGCTCGGCTAAACCCGACTTTTCAAAGACGGCTCCCATAAAGACAAAATAGATGATCGCCAGAAGGGTGAAATCTGACATGGTGCCAAACCAGCGGTTGGGCAGCAATTTGAGCAAATTGAGGTTGAACGCGCCTACAGCTACACCGATCACGACGAAGACAATGGCTGTGCCAGCAAACGAAAAGGCAACAGGGTAGCCATACAGGATCAGCACAAAGAAGAAGACAAACATTGCAATGGCGAGCCATTCAAAGCCCATAAATAATTTCCTCTATCAATGATGGATGGAACCACAGATTGCAGGGCCAATTCGACCCGGATGGACCTATTCGATGCGAATAAGCCTATTCGATGCGAATAGGTGCTTCAGCTTCCAAATCTGCTACAAAAAGCTCTTGTCCCCGAATCACTGCCCACAGTTTGATCAACTCGGAAATCGTCTGGAGGGTTAACATGACGAATGCAACGATAATCATCGATTTAATCGGCGCGCGGGCCAAGCCACTGGGGTCGGGGGATTGTTCCCATTGGACCCAAGAGGTAATCACCGGGTTAATTGTGACCCAAATCCCCAATAGGCAGTAGGGAAGCAGGAAGAAGAGATGCCCCCAAAAATCGAGCAATGCTTTGCTCCGTTTGGACCAGTTGGTGTAGATAAAATCCACCCGAACGTTGATCCCATTCTTCAAAATATAACCGAAACTAAAAAAGAAAACGAGGGAAAATAGATACCATTGGGTCTCGATAAAGACGTTGGACGAGAGCTGCATCCCAATAAATCGCCCTATATAGCGGGCAACCACGTTGTAGAAGCCGATCGCAACCGTCAAAATGACGATCATCGTTGACAACCAGCCCATTCGCTCAGAAATCGCATCGATGACTTTACTGAATTTCAGCAATGATTGCATAACTATAGACTCCGTGGGTAGATCGAGGACTGCGAGGGGTAGGACAATCATACCCGATCTGGGCGAAATGACAAATGGGCCGAAGGCTGTATTGACTCTCAGTGCCCGAAAGTTTGCCTACGACCAGCCGCGGGCATACAATAGGTGGATACTTGCACCTATTTTTCAGTCTGAAAACATGGACCAAGAAACGTGACAATGGTCGAGCGATCTCACGTTTCATGATTCATGCGTCAGCGGGCCACCAGAAAGTGATTCTATGAACCGAGGCCTTCTTTACGCCCTTGTCGCCTATGGCATGTGGGGCTTGCTGCCCATCTATTGGAAGCTGCTGCACAGTGTCTCGCCGGCGGCTGTCCTCTCGCACCGGATGGTCTGGTCGCTGGTCGTGGTGGGCGCGATTCTGACTGCCCGCAAAGAGTGGGCATGGATCAAGCGGGTAGATCGTAGGGCGATTCTGACATTTGTGGCCGTGGCCCTGCTGCTCATTGTCAATTGGTACACCTATTTGTGGGCCATTAACGCGGGCTTTATTGTGGAAAGCAGCCTGGGTTATTTCATCAACCCCCTGGTCAATGTGCTCTTGGGCGGCATTTTTCTGGGTGAGCGGCTGCGACCCGTGCAAAAGATTGCTATCACCATCGCCTGTGCCGGCGTTCTCTACCTCACCTTCAGCCTGGGCGCGCTGCCCTGGATTGCTCTGACCCTGGCCTTTTCCTTCGGCTTCTATGGTCTGCTAAAGAAGACTGCCGGGCTGAATGCCCTGGAAGGCATGGGGCTGGAAATGTCGCTGCTTAGCCTGCCTGCCCTGGCTTATCTGCTCTTCTCTGGTGATCCAGCGTCGCCTTCTCTGTTGACAGGGACACCTTACGTCACAGCACTCCTGGTGGGCACAGGCATTGTCACGGCAATTCCCCTGCTGGCTTTTGCTGCGGCAGCCCGTCGTCTCACGTTGACAACCCTGGGGCTGATGCAATATATGGCCCCCTCCATGCAATTTCTCATCGGCGTCTTTATCTACGGCGAAACCTTCACCCCAACCCGGGCCGTGGGCTTTGCCATCATCTGGCTGGCCCTAGCGCTTTACTCCGGCGAGACGCTGCTGCGCCACCGGCAGCGCAGCCAGCAGCAGCGCAAACAGCGGGCGCAGATGGCAAGAAGCCTGGCAGCGGATTAAGAGCGTATTGCGTGGTGCGTATTGCGTCTGTCAGGACAGCAGCATCACGTGCCAACGAGCAAGATATGTCTTGCCAATATCACAACCTACGCAATACGAAATACGTAATCACCCACAACCATTCACAACGGAGAACCAACCCATGACTGATTCAATCCGTTTTGGCGTTATCGGCGGCAGCGGTGTCTACCAGATGGAAGCCTTAACTGATGTGGAAGAGATCACCCTGGAGACGCCCTTTGGCGCGCCCTCCGATGCCTATATCACCGGCACACTCCACGGCCAGCGGGTGGCATTTCTGGCGCGCCACGGCAGGGGACACCGCATCAGCCCTACCCGGCTGAATCAGCGGGCCAACATCTACGGCTTCAAAATGTTGGGGGTGGAATATCTGATCGCAGCCAGCGCCTGTGGCAGCCTGCGCGAGCGCATCCATCCCGGCGATATCGTCATCCCCCACCAGTTGCTGGACCGCACGAATGGCCGGGCACTCAGCTTCTTTGATGACCCCACGGTGGGCACAGATGGACTGGTGGCCCATGTGAGCGTGGCCCATCCCTTCTGCAATGTGCTGAGCGAACTCTGCGCCAAAGCCGTGGAAGAGACCGGAGCGCGGGTGCATCGGGGTGGTAATTTCGTTACGATTGAGGGTCCCCGTTTCAGCACCCGGGCCGAGAGCTTTGCCTTCCGGGAATGGGGCATGGACATCATCGGCATGACGACCACGCCGGAGGCTTTCCTGGCGCGGGAGGCGGAGATGAGCTACGCCTGCATGGCCCACGTAACCGACTACGACGTGTGGCATGAGACCGAGGAAGCCGTGACCGTGGAGGCAGTAATCCGCACCCTTCTGCGCAACGCGGATGTGGCTAAAGAGGCGGTCGCCCATGCCATCGGCCTGTTGGCGGGCATCGGTCCCAGCCAGTATGCGGATGCGATGAAAGACGCGCTGATCACCAGCAAGGCGGCTGTCCCAGCGCAGGCCGTGGAGAATTTGAAGTTGATTGTGGGGAAGTATTTGGGTGAGTGAGTAACCGGCTGAACCCTGAGCCCCATTCACACGCAGAAGTCGGACTTTTCGAAAAGTCCGACTTCTCATTTTTCTGCCAATAATCTCTCGTAGTCGAGTGACGCCTGTCGTACCACTCGTCCCGCTTCCTGAATATCAAAGAGCAGTTTCTTTGTCTCGCGCCGAATAGAGCAATGTCTTTCCTTCTTCGATCGCTTCGCGCAAAAAAGGATTGCGCACCGCATCCAATTCCAGCAGGTCAACCGACCGATCCAACCGATCTTCTAAATAGAAAAGAAGACCGAAAAAGCGATCGGACAATCCTCCGGCTTGGGAACGGTCAAAGATAACAGCAAAATCATAATCGCTGTCATCGTGAGAATTACCCAGCGCCCGCGAACCAAACTGGCATAACTCCTGCACACCAAAGAGATCGCAGGCCGGTTGCACAAGTCTTTTGATGCCCTGAAGATTATTCATCAATCTCTGCCTTGCCTATAACAAACAGAACCGGACCCACACAAGTATAGCATTTCGTAGAGAAGTCTTCAATACTTTCTAACACTTGCCCACTTCCCCAGCACGCTCGCACCTTCGGCACAATGTTCCGACACTGACTTTTGACTTCCCCCTTCGACAGGCTCAGGAGATCGCTTTTGCCTTTTGCCTTTCGTTCTCATCAGTTCCGTCTTTCCCCATTCTGCGCTACAATACCCGGAACGAACGTCACCCCATCACCTGCAAAGAGACAAACCCCATGAAAATACGCGCTGCCTACGTCCCCGAAAGCAAAGTACTTACCGTTGCCGAAGTGGAGTTGGACCCGCCCAAGGAAAAAGAGCTACTGGTGCGCATCCACGCCGCGGGCGTCTGCCACTCGGATTTGCACACACTGAAAGGCGAACTACGCACCATGCCCCCCCTGGTGTTGGGCCACGAAGGCGCGGGCATCGTAGAAGCAGTCGGGCCGGGTGTCACCCGCTTTGCCGTGGGCGATCGGGTGCTGGTGAACTGGCTGCCCGCCTGCCACATCTGCACCCAATGCCAGAGCGGACGGCCCAACCTCTGCGAACGGCTTGCCTCCACTACTTACCAAGGAGCGCTGATCGACGGCACATCCCGGCTGCATTCGGCAGAAGGATCGTCGGTGAAGCAATATCTCAGCGCATCCACCATGGCCGACTATGCGGTCATCCCAGAGGATGGTGCGGTGATCTTGCAGGAGGGAGTACCCTTCGAGGTGGGCGCAATCATCGGCTGCGCAGTGATCACCGGGGTTGGTGCGGTGATCAACACAGCCAAGGTGCGCCCCGGCAGCAGCGCGGCGGTGATCGGCTGCGGCGGCATCGGGTTGAGCGCGATTCTGGGCTGTGTAGTGGCTGGCTGTCACACGATTGTGGCGGTGGATGTCTTTGACGAGAAGCTGGCATTTGCCAGCGAATTGGGTGCAACCCACACCATCAACGCCCGCCACGAAGACCCGGTGAAGGCGCTCAAAGCCATCACCGGCGGCGGCCCAGATTACGCCTTCGACAGTGTCGGCTCGGCGCGCACCATTCCCCAGGCACTCAACGCCACCGGCCCAGCAGGTGTCACCACAGTCATGGGGCTACACTCCGCGCTGGAAGATGTGCCCATCTCCGCCGGACAATTGATTTTCCAGAACAAATCCCTGCTCGGCTCCTTTGCCGGTTCCGCCCGACCGGACATCGACCTGCCCAACCTTCAGCGTCTCTACCTGGCGGGCAAGCTCAACCTGGACAAACTCATCAGCAAACGTTACCCCCTGGACGACATCGCCCTGGCCTTTGAGGATATGGAGGCGGGCAAGGTGGCGCGAGGGGTGTTGGTCTTTTAAGACCGGACGACAGACGACCGACGACCCATCCCATGTCGTCTGTCGTCTGTTGTCGATCGTTAATATCCCTTCCACATCCCCCACGAAACGAGGCTCCCCCATGCCCACAACCGCCCAAATTCTCGCCGAATCTCTCCACGCCGCGGGCGTCGAAATCGTCTTTGGCATGCCCGGCGGCGAAGTGGTGGCCGTGCTGGACGCCATGCGCCAACGGGGCATCCGCTTTGAACTGATGCACCACGAAACCAGCGCGGTCTTTGCCGCAGATGGCTACGCTCGGGCCACCGGGGGCATAGGCTGTGTGCTGACCACCCTAGGCCCCGGCGCGACGAACGCGGTGGCCGGCGTGGCCCACGCCTGGCTGGATCGCGCGCCCATCGTCGTGATCACTGCGCAGAAGCCCGACGATCTCCTGCCGGACTACACCCACCAGGTGGTTGATCTCCAGGCCATCTTTGCGCCCATCACCAAACGCACGGTGAAAATCACTGGCGAGAACGCGGCAACCGTCATCCCGAAGACAGTCGCCCTGA
>JAHEML010000808.1 GCA_024643705.1 Caldilineaceae bacterium
GAGGCTACCCCATCACCGGGTAGTATAATGTCATTCTGTGGGTGACCACCAATATTTGTGATTCCCTTGGCTGGCGTGAGGTCGTAAAATTCCACAACCCCGTCCAGATGGATGATCTCTAGTTGGTCAGAAAAGGGCACAGTTGGTATCGTCGTTGGGCTAAGTGAAGAAACATCATGTAGTTGCGATGGTGCAGTTTGACGCTTTTTCGGGCTTTCATTGAGTGGGCAGATACAAAAATGCCGGTTTATGCAAAGGGCCAACCCAAAACGGTCCACCCCAAATCATTCAGAAGAAAAGAGAGCATAGAGACGACAAGAATCACCGTCCCAGAAATGATGAGAAGAGGAAGAATAAACCCGGAAAACAACGAACGCCCACGGATATCCACGGTTGCGTCATGGATCACCAGGGGCTTTTCCTCTGCTTCGATAGATTTTGAGATGATGCGAAAAGGCACCGCTTGTCGCCGCCGAGAACGGGTCGGCTCTATCATCAACTCCAAAAAGATGGAGTCACCAGCGTCGATCTTGGGCGTTTCCATCCATATATCGTCGATCTTACGGGTAACCAATTTATGAGGGATGCCCGCAGCATCAAAGCGTACATCATCCAGAGCCGGTGGCAAACCACCCTGGATCGACCGTCCGTGCCCATTGCCATTCATCCGCGCCGGGCGAGAACCTGTCCCCTGCACAGCCAGCGCCGTGCCGGGAGCCTGGGCCGATTTGTCCGCGACCGTAGGCAGCGATAGTTTCACATCGGGCATCTCAGCCATCTGGGGCGGTTCGGCCACCTTGCGGCCGGTCAATTCCTCCATGTGAGCTGTGCCAAAACCAGCCGCCCGGGCGCGTTCCAAGTCGCGCTGTTGTGCGGCGGCCAGTGGAACATTCGGTCCGCTGGTTGCAGTCTGAATTTGCCCCGCATGGCGCTGCACTCGCTCCACATTGCGCACACCTCGATAGGCTCCCATGGAACCCTGGGCTGCCGAACGTAAAGCTCGGCCACCCAACGAGGCTGGCAAAAATCCGCCCAATGCATACATCAGGCTGGCCCCTGCACCGGCAACACCCGCCACTTTTGTCGTCGCTGCACCAGCATTTTGCAGCTTCGCCATGCCTGCACCGGCTCCAGCCTTTGCCTTGCCTAGCCCGTCGCCAGCTTTCGATTGTAACCCACTCAAACTATTGCCCGATCCATTACCATTGCTCGTGCCGTTCGAACCGTTCGAACCATTCGAGTAGACAGGTTCGGGCTGCTGTGCCTGGATGGTTTGGGCGCGGAACTGAAGATTCTCCCATTCTTCCTGGCTCAGCGGAACCCAATCCCGCACAGTACGCCCAGTCAGCTTCATCCCCTGGTAGAGCAGGGTAAAACGGAGTAAGCCCTTTGGATCGTCCATACGAAGCAAATACGAGCTGACCACGTTGCCAAGGTTGTCTAAAGCGAGGCTAAAGCGGCGACTACTGCTGCGCTGCGCCGCCAAGCCAAGGTAGCGCAACAGCAACCAGGACAACAGTAGCGCCAGCACAATAGCCAGCACAGCAAACACCCGCAGCCAAGCCTGGGATGTTAATACCAGCCGGGGCAACGGAGGCAACAACTTCATCGAAAATTTTGTGTTTTCGATAAACCCAGTACGATCGCTGGCCTGAATAGTGACAATTTGTTCGCCCTGCTCGTATCCTTCGCTGTCAAACTGGAACACAAAAGGCGGCTCGGTGCGTCGCTCAAGCGTCACACCGTTCACCAGGAAATCCACGGCACCGACACCGGCAACTGCGTCTACATCGACAGAAACAAAGACAACGTCGCCCACATAAATGGTGGAACGGTCGACTGTGGCTTGCACGCGTAGCGGATCAACCACCGTAACCGCAGCGTTGGTCTCGCCCACGTTGCCCGCGCTGTCTTCCACCCGCACGCCAACCACATGGCTGCCTTCGACAAAGCCAGAGGTATTCCAGGTGAACCCATAGGGGGCCTGGTCAACAAGACCCAAACGTTGCCCATCAACCGAGAACTCCACAGACCGCACCAGCCCTGGCGCATTGATTGTCGGAAGCAATTCAACCAACCCACCCACGGCTTGGTTAGTGCTGAGGCCCGGCAATGCTACAGTTACCTGGCCGGGGAGAGCAGCGAATGTGAAACCGCCAGCGATGGGTGTGCCGGATGGACCAGAGCCAGCCAAGTTGATAGAAACCTCATGTTCAGCCGAGTCGGCCAACAGGCCAGAGAGATAGCGAAGTCGATAGCCTTGCTCGAAAAACGACCCAAGAGTAATCAGGCGCAGGCGGGCCGCGGTGGCTGTGTCGACAATAAGTGGTTGGGCCTTGATGCCCAAAGCAAAAGAGTCCATCCCCGACCCTGTTTGAGATTTAGGTCCGTAGGCCACAAAATAGATGGGGAAATCCATCTGCTCGGCTCGCGCATAGACATCCGACAATGGCAGAGAACCATTGTTGTCGGGGCTATCACCCACAA
>JAHEML010000809.1 GCA_024643705.1 Caldilineaceae bacterium
CATGGTCGAACTGCATGGTCAAACTGCATGGTCGAATTTCATAGTCAAATTTAGGCCAGAATGCGCTCGACATCCATTGTGCCATTGGCCACAGCGCTGCGAAACAGTTCGATCGTTTGGCTGACTCCGACCTTTAGATCAACCCAATCCGTGTGGCCCAGAGCAGCCTCCAGCGCGCTGTCGTCCACCGCTGGGTTGATGCCCAGAGGTTTTGGCTCAAAGGTAATGCGGCCAGCCATTGGAGGAACAGCCGCAACAATGGCCGCCACTATTTCGGCCATTGTTGCTGTGACACCGCCCAGATTGAAGACGGGCGCACCATCCAGTTGGGTAAGGGCCAGTTGAGTGCGGGCTGCCCGGACGAAGACACCGGCTGCGTCGTTTGCATGGTGATAGACAGCTGAACCGCCGAAGCTGATGTGATAATCTCGCCCCACGGCCGCGGCCAGCATAGCTTTGGTCGGTGTGGAGGTCATGCCCTGATCCCGCCCCGGCCCGTAGATGATGTAGGGACGCAGGCCGATGCTGGGCAGGCCGTACTCTTCCCAATAGATGCGGGCCATGCCTTCGTTGGCCTGTTTGGTCACGCCGTAGAGTGTGGGCGGGCGCAGGGGTGCATCGTGGGCCAGCGGGCCAGGTGGATAGAGGCTGGCTGGCCCGTAGACACCCGCCGAGCTGGCGTAGACCAGCCCCTGAATTTGCTCGCGGTGCCGTTTGACCGTCTCCAGCACAATGGTCGAGCCGACTACGTTGACCTGTGCGCCCAGCACCGGATTGGCCCGCACAAAGGGTACTTGCAGCGCGGCCAGGTGGACGATGTGGGTGATGCCGTTGTCCACCACTACCCGCTCGAAATGGGCTGCGTCGGTGATGTCCCCGGCGATCATCGTCACCCGGCTTAAGGTCTCGTCGTCCATGATCAACTTCAGCCGGTGGCTGCTGCCGGGCAGATCGTATGTCCAGACAGCCACGCCCGCTTCGGCTAACTGCTTAACGGTCCACGCGCCAATACAACCCATCGCGCCTGTCACCAGAAATCGTTCAGTCATTCACTTCTCCATTTGATTAGTTGGCTAGTTGATGGGTTGGCTAGCCCCGTGCTGGTTCGCTCATTTCGCTGCGGGCCTTGGCTGAAAGTGCGGCCAGATGGCCTTCGTGTTCCATCACCTGGCGCAGGTGGCGCATCCGGTCTGGCGAAGCTGTACGCCGCATCACGTCCGAGTGGGTGTGATCGATCCAGAAGCGCGCACCGCCGGAGATGAATTTCTCCATCTCTTCGATCTCTTCCGCGCTTTGGCACTGGTTGCAGCAATTGATGGTGAACATGCGCCGTCGGGTGCTGCCGCCAAACGCGGCGTGCATCAAATTGTGGTTGAAGGCCACCACATCGCCGGGCTGGGATTCCAGGGCAATGCTGGGAACCTGATTCTGCCCAATACTCCAGAGGGTTTCCGACTCTCGAGCCTTGCGTGCGTCCCATGTGTCAAAGAGATCAATCCGCTGGGAGCCGGGGATAACCCGCAAGCAGCCCGAATCTTTGGCCACCGAGTCCAGGTAGAAGGCAACTTTGAGATAGTGGCCGATGCTGTGGAAACCGTCGCTGTGCCAGCGGGTGTCGCCGGTGTAGAAGTTGCCGTCGCCGCCCAAATAGTTGAACTCCTCTCCCAACAGCCCGCGGATCAGCCCGTCCACGCCGGGGTGATCGAGCAGGGTGCAGAAGCGTTCCCGTTGGTCGATGAAGGGGACAACCACCGAACGGCGACTCCCGTCATGCTGGATGCCCCGATCAGTGAAGACGGCCTCGAACTCGTCGATGATCCAGTCGATAGAGTCTCGCACCAGGCCGGGCATCACCAGATAGCCGAAGGTGTTGTAAAAATTTTTCTGTTCCTGTGTTAGTTCCACGGATGCTCCTGTTTCCATTGAATCTTAAACGTTCGACTTCCCTGAGAAGCCGAACTTCCTCTAAATCTGATTGGCGGGCGCACGGGGTGGCTCACCGTTCAGCACCCGCACGACTTCCTCCGCGCCCCGCACCCGCACATCTATTTTGGCTGCTTCGGAATACCAGGCGGTGTGGGGTGTCACAAATATCCGCGGCTCGTGGAGCAGGGGTTGTCCGGCGATGGCGGCTCGACGGTCAGCACATCCAGCGCTGCCCCGGCGATCTGCCCGGAGCGCACCGCGTTCAGCAGGGCCTCCTCGTCGATCAGCGGGCCGCGAGCGGTATTGATCAGGTAGGCCGTCGGCTTCATCTGCGCCAGGGATGTGGCGTTGATGATGTGGCGGTTGTCTGCGGTCAGGGGGGTGTGTAGCGAAATAAAATCGGACTCAGCCAGAAGCGTAGCAAAATCCACCGGCTCCACGCCAAATGAGCGGATGGCCTGGTCATTCATAAACGGGTCGTGGGCCATGACTCGAAGCCCCAAGCCTTTCCCCTTCGCCGCCACCGCCTGACCGATGCGCCCACAGCCTAACAGTCCGAG
>JAHEML010000810.1 GCA_024643705.1 Caldilineaceae bacterium
ACCCGTGTTTGAACTCGTCTTTTTCGGCACATCCGCCAGCGCACCCTCGGCCCACCGGGGTCTTTCCTCCGCGCTGGTGATGATCAACGAGCATCGTTTTCTCATCGACTGCGGCGAGGGAACCCAGCGCCAGATTTTGCGCAGTGGCCTGGGTTTTCGTCGCCTGGACAAAATCCTCCTCACCCACGGCCACTTGGATCACATTTTGGGATTGGGCGGCCTTGCCAGCACCCTGGGTCATTGGGAAGCCCTGGACGAGCTGAACATCTACGGCGGCGCACCGGCCATCGGGCGTGTGCATGGGTTGATGGAAGTCGTTTTTGGCGCGAACAATATCACCAACTCCGGCGTCACCCTCAACCTGCTGGAAGAAGGGCTGCTCTTCGAGGATCGCCACTTTACCCTCACCGCCTTCCCCGTGACCCACCGGGGCGCGGGCTGCTTCGGCTTCACCTTCCAGGAGCGCACCCGGCGTCCCTTCGACAACGCCAAGGCCCAGGCATTGGGTGTGCCCCAAGGACCGGCCCGGCGGGATTTGGTGGAAGGCAACCCCATCATCCTGGCCGATGGACGCACCATTCAGCCGGATGACGTGCTGGGCGAGGCCCAACGGGGCGCGAAGTTCTGCTTTGTGGGCGATGTGGGGCGCACGGGTCCCTTGCACAAAGTTGTGGCCGATGCGGATTTGCTGGTGATTGAGGCCACCTATTTGGAAGAAGAGGCGGAGATGGCCAAGGCCCACGGTCACATCACCGCCAAGGCCGCGGCCCGGCTGGCCGCCAAGTCCGGCGTCAAGCAACTGATCCTCCATCACGTTAGCCGCCGCTACCGCACCCAGGATGTGCTGGCCGAGGCCCAGGCCGAATTCTCCGACACCATCGTCGCCCACGATCTCGACTATTTCCGGGTGCGCAAGGATCAGCCGGTGGAGGTTGTGAAGCGGTAGGGCGTGGAGAATAGAACGCGGATGACGCGGGTTGAGCGGATGCACGCGGATAAAGAGAAAAAGCAAAGCCCGTCGGGGAGTTCCCGGCGGGCTTTGCTTTTTCGTGGTTCAACCGGATTTCAGGTGGTCGGCCAGGCTAGCGCTGATTGAGTAGGTGACGCTTAAGAAAGCGGGGGCTTTATCAAGCCGTATCGAAATCAAGCGGGTCACCACTTGAAATCCCGAAGAGCCCTTTTTGTTTCCATCGCAGGTTTTATGCTGGTTGAGCCTGAGCCAGTTCGATGGGTTCGCCGACCGTCCACGCGTAGACGACGACCGGGTCCAGATCGATATTGTTGGGCCAGCAGAGGGTACCGTGATCCACAAATACCCGCTGAAAAAAGTCCTGCTGGGCAAGCGGGGCAAAGTAGCCCGTCAGCGACAGATGGCTGGACAGCTGCAAATCGCCCTGATCCCCGTTGTCAAAGTCGATTGTCAGTACCCCTTCTGGTCGCACAACAACGTTGATTACTTGGGGTAGCGATGAAGATTTGGTCATGGCGCTATCTCCTCTGGTGGTAGATGCTGCTCTCGCACTTCCAGTGTATTTGGCTAGGATGTGTGTGTCAAGAACGAAAAACTGCTCAAATTTCGCTTTCGGCAATGTGTTGCTGGGCCATTCCCGGAATCGGTTACCCTACAGTTGACACACCTGACGGACAGATTTACACTGCTGATGTAATCTCATAGGGCTTCCATCTCCTCTTCCATCGCCGCCCAAAAGCCCCAACCTGCGATACCGATCCATCACCTTCAGCGAGGAGAATCCCATGCGTCCTGATACACCTGCACCCATTGAGCGCACAACCCATCCGCAGTCCCGCATCATTTGGTTCATTCTACTTCTGTTGGGATTGCTGATGGTATTGGCATTTTGGCTGAGTTGGTCTTCGTCAGCGGCACAGGCTCAGAAATTGGCTATTCCTAGCAATTCCCCATCCCAACCCCAGCAAATGGTGCCGCTGAAAGGCATCGTTCAAATCGCAACAGCGAAGGATCACAGCTGCGCCGTTACCAGTGGCAGCGGGGTGCTCTGTTGGGTGACAACCGCTATGGTCCATTGGGGGATGGCACAACCGACCACCGAAGTACGCCAACAGCCGTCAGCGGTCTGGAGAGCGGCGTGCAGGCCATTGCCGTTGGTGGCGAGCATACCTGCGTTTTGACCAGCGCTGGTGACGTGTTCTGCTGGGGAGATAATGGGAGAGGGCAACTGGGCGATGGTACGGCCTGGCACACGACGCCAACAAATGTATTGGTGCAACTTTTGGACAAGCGCCTTTTCTTGCCCACAGTGCAGCGGTAAGTAATCGGGGAACTGCCCTAGCCGTGCAGGAAGCCGCCGACGTCTGGACAACCGCCGCCTACAGTTGGCGGGATTCGGCACGTCACTGCGGCTCTATCTGCCCAGGGTCACGCGCTAGGCGATTGGCTGGCGAGGTAAGTGTCTGTCCGCAGCTATAACAACGCCAACAAAAAAGCGGGAAACGTGAGAGTTTTG
>JAHEML010000811.1 GCA_024643705.1 Caldilineaceae bacterium
CCCAGCGCCACGAATCCGGGTCCCAGGGGCTGCCGGTGGAACCCACCGCGCGCAAAGATGACAAATCGTGGCGTTGCACCGGCTCTGTGCCGTGGGGAGACAGGGCGCGGATCAGCACCGGCGATAGCCCCAAATGGGTGACACCATGTCGGGCGCAGAGTTCCCACACCCGGCCCACATCCGGGAAGTCGGGCGCGCCGTCGTAAAAGAGCATGGTCGCGCCGTTTAGCAGGCTGCCAAAAACCAACCAAGGACCCATCATCCAGCCCATATCCGTCATCCAGTAAATGACTTCGCCGGGTTTCACATCCATGGCGTGGCGCATGTCCTGGGCAGCTTTGACTGGGAAACCGCAGTGGGTGTGCACCGCGCCTTTGGGGCGTCCGGTTGTGCCGCTGGTGTAGATGATCATCAGCACATCTTCGACACTGGTCGATTCTGTGGCTGCTTCGCTGGATTGTCGGGGAACCAACTCGTGCCACCACACATCCCTGCCCGGCTGCATGGGAGTATTGTCGCCCCCCGTGCGGTTGACGACGATCACCCGCTCTACGGTGGGCACAGCGGCCAACGCTTCGTCCAGCACCGGTTTCATCGCCACACGTTTGCCCCGGCGCAACAGACCATCCGCGGCAAAGACAGCCTTGGCATCGGCGTCCCGCAGGCGGCTGCTGATAGCCGATGGGCCGTAGCCGCTGAAAAGGGGCAGGATCACCCCGCCCACCTTCACAATCGCCAGAAAAGCCGCGGCCAGTTCGGGGATCATGGGCATATACAGGCCGACCGCATCGCCTGCGCCAATGCCCAGGCTACGCAGCGCGTTGGCGCAGCGGCAGACTTCGGCGTTGAGTTCGGCGTAGGAGAGGGTGGTGTTTTGCCCTTCTTCGCCCGCGTAAATCAGCGCGGGTTGGTCAGCTCTTTCTATTCCCTGCCACTTGTCCAGGCAATTGTGGATGATATTCATACGACCATCCACGCACCAGCGGGGGAACTGGATGCCGTCGCTCAAATCCACCACCTGGCTGTAGGGCTGCTCGAAGCGGATGTCCAGATCGGCCAGTGCGGCGTCCCAGAACCAGGCGATGTCAGCGATAGAGCGGGCCATCAGTTCATCGTAGGATGGGATGGCGTGGCGATCCATGAATGCCTGCACATTGCTGGCGGCCATCCATTCCGGGTTGGGCTGCCAGGCGATCTCCTGGCCGAAGGGGAAGGTGGGTTGGGGGGTGTCGGTCATCGGTTTGATCCTGGAGTGATAGAAAAAGTGAGAGAAAAGAAGAGTACGGATGTAGCCAGACAGGAAGGATTTGCACGGATTGTATCACAGTGGGAGGGCGCGATTCCACTTTGACAGGAGCGTTGCCCTGGGAATAGAATGAGCAGGCGAGAAAGCCCACAGATAATACAGATTCCCGCAGATTGAGTCCATACAAATCTGTACACTCTATTTACCAGGAGACCAAAATGATCGCTGAAGTCACTCACCTGTCTGTCGCTGAAATTGAAGCTCGTCTGGACGAAGTCCGTCGCTCCCCTAAAGATACGGGTACGCTGGAACTGATTGTGCGCCGCCCCAAGAGTGAAGTGCGAGATGTGCTGGAAGAGGGCGAACTTGACCTGACCAGTGGGCTGGTGGGGGACAATTGGATC
This sequence comes from Caldilineaceae bacterium, assembly GCA_024643705.1. Classification (GTDB taxonomy): domain Bacteria; phylum Chloroflexota; class Anaerolineae; order Caldilineales; family Caldilineaceae; genus JACQGT01. Next base: position 1,651 of record JAHEML010000811.1, read on the forward strand.
GAGCGCCCCAGCGATCGGATGCCCACACCCGTGGCCCACCCGGATATGCAACTCAATGTGATCAACACCCGCTTTATCGATCTGGTGGCCCAGGACAAAGAACGCTGGCAGTTGGCCGGGGATCAATTGTTCGTGGATTTGGACCTGAGCGAGGAGAATCTGCCCGTTGGAACCCGGCTCGCCATGGGCGAAGCCATTATCGAAGTGACGGACCAACCCCACACAGGCTGCAAAAAATTCGCCGCCCGCTTCGGCAACGATGCGCAGAAATTCGTGATGACGCCGGTGGGGCGACAGATGCGTTTGCGTGGTCTCTGTGCGAAGGTGGTGCAGCCGGGGACGATTCGGCGGGGAGATAGAGTGGAGAAGGTGAAGGGGTAATGAGAGCTGAGCACTGTTCCATCACCTCATCATCCTATTATCTCATCATCCAAACGTCTGCAATGCCGACCAGATCGACACCACAATCAACGCCTGCCCCGGCCCGTAGGTGATCCAGACCCAATCGCCCAGCCAGAGGGAGCGGGCGTGGTTGAAGAGTTCCAGGGCCAGGATCAGATCGCTGGCGAAGAAGAGCAGCCCGCCCACTGCCAGCACGGCGAAAAGGGGGAGTTGCAGGGCTAAACTTACACCCAACGTGGCAGTGGAAGCCAGCAGAAGAGAGTAAATCAGCGCAGCCCAAAGCAACGGGCTGCGCTTTTTGTTGCGCAGAAATACCAGGTAGAACAGCCCTGATGCAGCCACTAGCCCAATCCCCAGCACCCACCAGAGAACAGGCCGGTAGCCGACAATAGCTGTGATGTAGGCAATGTGGCCAACACCGAATGCTGCAATCC
>JAHEML010000812.1 GCA_024643705.1 Caldilineaceae bacterium
CGGCCACGCCCTGGCCAAAGGTGTGCCGCCCAGCGAACTGATCGCCGAACTCTTTGGCCGGGAAACAGGCTGCTCCAAAGGGCGGGGCGGCAGTATGCACCTCTTCTCGCCCGAAGTGGGGATGATGGGAACCAGCGGTATCGTCGGCCCCTGTATTCTCCAGGCTACGGGCGCGGGCTACTCCTTCAAATTACTCAAGACAGACCGGGTGGGTGTGGCCTTTTTTGGTGATGGCGCGGTCAACAACGGCGCGTTCCACGAAGGCATCAATCTGGCGAGCATCTGGGATTTGCCGGTGATCTTCGTCTGCGAAAATAACATGTACGCCACCGAAGTCCCCTTTGCCTATTCTTCCGGCAACCCAGACGTGGGCAATCGCGGCCCGGCCTACGGGTTGCCCAGCGTGATTGTGGACGGCAACGACGTGCGCGCTGTCTACGAAGCCGCGGGCGAGGCTGTGGCCCGCGCCCGCTCCGGCGGCGGCCCAACGCTGATCGAATGCAAAACCTACCGCACCCGCGCCCATTCCGAGGGGATGCGGGATGCAGGGTATCGCAGCCAGGAAGAGGTCGATTCGTGGAAAGCCCGGGACCCCGTTCTGATGCATCGGCAATGGATTCTGGAAGAAGAAGTGGCGGGTGAAGCTCAAGTGGTGGCTATCGAAGCCGAAATCCAGTCTATTGTCGAGGCGGCTGCCGAATTTGCCAAGAATAGTCCCTGGCCCGACGGCGCTACTGCCACAGAACACGTTTTCAGCGAGGTGGACCATGCGTGAGATCACATTTATGGAAGCAACCCGCGAGGTGCTGGCCGCGGCCATGGAAGCCGACCCGACGATTTTTGTGGTGGGCGAAGGCATCGGCGCTCGGGGCGGCAACTTTGCCACTACCCTGGGCCTTTACGAGCGCTTTGGCCCGGAACGGCTGCGGGATACGCCTATCAGCGAGCGGGGTTTTGTGGGCATGTGCTGCGGCGCGGCCATGACAGGTACCCGACCCGTGGTCGATTTTATGTTTCTGGACTTTATTCTGGACGCAATGGGCGAGCTGATCAACCAGATTTCCAAGATCCAATATATGAGCAGCGGACGGCTGAAGATGCCCATTTTGTTGCGGGGATGCATCGGCATCGGCCATGCTGCAGCCACCCACCATTCGGGCAGCTATTACCCCATCTTCACCCACATTCCCGGCTTTCGGGTCGTCATTCCGTCGAATGCCTACGACGCCAAGGGTCTCTTTGCCACGGCCATCCGCAGCGACGATCCAGTGCTCTTTTTGGAACACAAGTCGATCATTTTCAACAAGGGCCAAGTCCCCGAGGAAGACTACGAAATCCCCTTCGGCCAGGCGCGCATCGCCCGGAATGGCACAGACTGCACGGTCGTTGCCATCGGCTCTATGGTGGACAAAGTGCTCGGCGTGGCAGGTGAGTTGGCTGGCGACGGGGTTTCGGTGGAGGTGGTCGATCCCCGCACGGTTGCGCCGCTGGACATGGCGACAATTCTGGAATCGGTTCACAAAACGGGGCGCTTGCTGGTGGTGGACGAAACCTTTCAGCCCTGCGGCATCGGCGCGGAGATTGCGGCACAGGTGGTGGACCAAGGCTTCGACGATCTGGACGCGCCCATCCGCCGCCTGAACGGTGCGCACGCGCCCACCCCCTACAGCCCGCCCCTGGAGTCGGCCATCGTGCCCAATGCCCAGTCGATCACCCAGGCTATCCGCGACCTGCTGGCAGAATAGGGAGTTAACCACCAAGACACAAAAGCACGAAGAAAAGCCATTTCCTTTGTTTTCCTTTGTGGCTTCGTGACTTTGTGGTGAAAATAAAGGAGTAAGCGATGGCAAGCGAAATTGTGGTCCCCCGGTTGGGCTGGACAATGGAAGAGGGTATCTTTGGCGAGTGGCTGAAGCCCGACGGCGCGACAATCGACGTGGGCGATCTGCTCTTTACAATCGAGACGGACAAGGCCACCCAAGAAGTGGAAAGCCTAGAAGCGGGTACACTGCGCATTGCACCAGGTGGCCCCAAAGCGGGTGATGTGGTGGCGGTGGGCGCACTGTTGGGCTATCTCACAACGGCGGGAGAAGCGGCGCCATTGGCTGCGCCGCCCGCCGCGCCGCCCGCGCCATCCACTCCCGCCGCGCCGACCAGAAGTTCGGCTTCTTCCGAAAAGTCGAACTTCGCAGAACCGTCCATCAGCCCCCGCGCCCGCCGGGTTGCCGGGGAACTGGGCGTGGACTGGTCTGCACTGAACGGCAGCGGGCGCACAGGCCGCATCATTGAACGAGACATCCGCGCCGCGGCTGCGGCACAGCCGGTGCAGGCTGAAATTCGCGCAACACCCGTGGCTCGCCGTTTGGCCGAAGACGCGGGCATCGATCTGGCCGACATCGCCCCGGCAAAGGCAGGCGGGCGCATCGGGCGGGAAGATGTGGAAGCAGCCATCGCCGCACGTATGCCTGTCCCTTCTATCGAAATAG
>JAHEML010000094.1:0-6377 GCA_024643705.1 Caldilineaceae bacterium
GGCCGCTCTGTTGGCTGCCCCTCGATAAACGGCGGGTCGGTCTCCACGCCCAGTTGGCTGGCAACCGCCGAATAGAGCTTTTCCAGAGACTCCCGGCCATATTCGTCGGCCTTGGCCCAGCGACGCAGGTTGGCCCAATCGTTGGCGCTGTAGAAGAGGGTGCATTGGGCGGGTAGGCCATCCCGTCCGGCTCGGCCAGCTTCCTGGTAATAGGCGGCCAGACTGCGGGGTGGATGAAAATGGACAATGAAACGAATGTCGGCTTTGTCAATGCCCATGCCGAAGGCAACGGTTGCCACTACCACCCGGCTTTGCCCGTTCATAAATCGGTCTTGCACGCCTCCCCGATCGCTCAACCCCGCGTGGTAGGCTTCGGCGGTCACGCCTTGGCTGCGCAGTTGCAGGGCCAGTGCTTCACATTTGCGTCGGGAGTTCGCATAGAGAATGCCGCTGCCTTCAGTTTCGCCAATAAATTTGATGAGCGCAGCTAGCTTTTCCTCATCGTTGTGGAACTGAATGGCCGAGAGATGCAGATTGGAGCGGAAAATGTCGAGCGCGACCACCTGGGGCCGAACCGTTGCTGGTGATGTGCCGTTTGCGCCTTGATCCGCGCTGGACTGGCTCAGGTTGTCCAGCACTTCGTCCCGTACTTGGGGCGGCGCAGTGGCCGTCATTGCCAGGGCGGGCGGGTTGCCCAACTCGGCCCGTGCGTCCAAAATAAAGAGGTAATCCGGGCGGAAGTCGTGGCCCCACAGGCTGACACAGTGGGCTTCGTCGACCACAAAGAGGCTGAGGCCCGCATCCCGTAAAGCCCGTAAAAAGGGGCGTTGGCGCAACCGTTCGGGCGCGGCATAGACCAATTTATAGCGTCCGGCGGCTATGCCGTCCATGCGTTCTTTTAACTCATCGTCATCCAGGCTGCTGTTGATGAAGGTTGCTTTGGTCTGGGCCACCGCGGGCAGCCCCTCCACCTGGTCTTTCATCAGGGCAATCAGTGGGCTGATGACCAGGGTGGCGTGTTCGAGTTCCAGGCCGGGGAGTTGGTAGCAGAGAGATTTGCCCGCGCCTGTGGGCATGACCGCCAGAATCGACTCGCCCCGCAGAACCGACGCGATGATCTCCGGTTGTCCGGGGCGCAGGTTGCCAAAGCCAAAGTTGCGGATGGCGGCCAACTGCACCCGGCGCGCCTCCCTTTTGCTCACTTCGATCCGTTCGGGGCCACTGAGCGCGGCATAGACCTGGGCCAGATCGACCCCTTTTTGTACAAGACCAATGACCGGAAGCAGGGCTTTGCCCAGGGCCTCCTGGTGCAACAACTTCTGACGTCCGATTTCCAAGGCGACCGCATTGGCGCTCTCTTGGTTGTCCAATTCGTGCTGAAGCTGCTGAAACCTGCGTAGTTGGGGAATGGTGGCCCGATTGGGGATGCCCGCACCCAGCCGGGCTGCCATCTGCCGGGCAAAGTCATGGTCATTTCGCGACAGCCCAATCCAGGCCGCCGTGAGCAAACTGGCAATGTCGTTGGCGCGGGTATCGAGGACCGTTTGCAGAAGCGCCAAGGCTCTTTCGGGTTCACCCAGTTCTGCGTAGACGGTGGCGGCCGCGTTGACAGCAACTGTATTGAGGGGGTGGGCTTGGCTGATGTCATCGGCAACGGCTTTGGCTGCCGATGTTTGGCCTGCGGCCAGGGCAATTCGAGCTTCCAGGGCCTGGCTGGCAATGGTGGTGCTGCGCCGTTGGCGTCGTTCGATTGCCTCCATTGCCTTGCCCATCTCACTTTTGGCGAAATAGGCCTCGGCTTCCCGGTCCAAAAAGGAGAGCAGGGGGCCGTGCTGTTTCCAGTAGACGGCTAGTAGTGCGAGGCTCTCGTCGGAGCTTCCCCAAAGCGCGATGAAGTCAAGTAGTTGGTCACGCAACTCCGGCGGCAAGGTGCCAGCTTGTTCTGCACTGATATGAAATGTGGTGAGGAGCGAGGATTCAGTCGTTTGGGTATCTGGCATATTTTTGTGGGGCAAGTGTGGTGACCATTTCGTGTTTACCACTGTGGAAATGTTGTAATTTTCTGCCTATTTCTGTATAGAGTATAGCATGGGCACCCATGGGTCGCAACGAAGAGGGAACTTTTGGGTTATACTTTTGGTGGGCATAAAGCTGCTCCTCTATAATATACGACTATTCACCACGACGAGCTACACAAAGATCACTACATATCAACTACATATCAATTGGGAGAAGGTATGAAACGAATTGTTATAACGGGCCTGGGGGCCATCACACCGATTGGCAATGACCCGGACAGTTTTTGGGATAATCTGGTAGCCGGTAAGTCGGGCGCCAGCAGGTTGACCAGATTCGATCCCCAGGGGATGCCCTACGATATGGCCTGCGAAGTCAAGAATTTTGAGCCTCAGGAGTATATGGATCGCAAGTTGGCCCGGCGGACAGCCCTTGCCACCCAATTTGCAATCGCTGTCTCCAAACAGGCTCTGGCCGACTCTGGCTTCGAGATTACGCCAGAAAATGGGGCCGATGTGGGTGTGCTCATGGCGACCGGCGGCGGCGGGATCAACGAGATCGAGTTTGCAACCGAAATCATGGTAGACAAAGGCTGGCGATCTGTCGGGCCATTTGTTGTGCCCAGCGCGATGGCAAATGCTGTCAGTTGCCTTGTCTCCATGGAGACAGGGGCCAAGGGGCCTGTGATGACAAGTATTGCTGCCTGCGCCAGCGGTCACTATTCGATCCTGGATGCCTACTACTTTTTGCAGCGGGACGAGGCGGAACTGATCATCGCTGGGGGGGCCGAATCCATCGTCTCCCTGCTCACTGTCTCGGCCTTTGGCAACATGGGGCCGCTCTCCAAGCGCCGGGATGATCCCGAGCATGCCTGCCGCCCCTTCTCTATCGACAGGGATGGTTTTGTCAGCGGCGAAGGCGCGGTTGCCATGACTGTTGAGACCGAAGAACACGCCAAAGCCAGAGGCGCGCATATCTATGCCGAGGTGTTGGGCGGCGCGTTAACAGGCGACGCCTACCACATCACCGCACCCGATCCCAGTGGCGATGGTGCGGTACGGGCGATTAGCCGTTGCTTAAAAAATTCAGGCATCACCGCCGCGGATGTGGACCTGATTCTGGCCCATGGCACGGGAACCGTTCTCAACGATCAGGTGGAATCCTCGGCCATCCGTCAGGTTTTCGGCGTGGAGGGTGGGCGTATGCCCAGGGTGACAAGCATCAAATCCATGCTGGGCCACGCGTTGGGCGCAGCCGGAGCACAGAGCGCTCTGGCCGCGGTGCGTGCGCTGGAAACAGGCATTGTGCCGCCAACCATCAACTATACGCCTGACCCGGAACTGGGTGTGGACGTTGTGGGCAATGTGGCCGAGAAGATCAACCCGAAGATTGCCCTGGTCGAAGCCTTTGGTTTTGGCGGGCAGAATGTGGTGGTGGCGTTCAAGAAATGGGAAGATTAAGGGATATTGTAGGGGTACGAATCGATATCTGGTAACCGTAGGGGGCGGTCTTAGACCGCCCCCTACGTATATCCCAACGATATTATTTTCGCCAATAGGCGTCCACATACCCCGGTACATCAATCCCCTCGTTGAGCCGGGGATCATCCACTGGCGGCTGGGGGATCATTGGTGTAGGCAGCACACCAGCCCAGATGGGCAGCGCGTAATCTTCCTCGTCGTCTCCGGGAGGGCCGGTGCGGACCTTGGCCGTGGCTTCCTCGATGTCAACCAGGATGACGCTCGTTGCATTCATCTCGATTTCGTTGGGCTGGCGAGCATCCGCCCATCGCCCGGGCATCACATGTTCAGTGATGGTTTCCAGGGCTGCCCACTTTTCCTCAGTGGTTGAAGCCAACCGCCCCCGGCCAAACAGAACCGCTGACCGATAGTTCATTGAATGATGAAAAACCGAGCGGGCCAGCACCAAACCATCCACAAGTGTACAGGTGATGCAGAGCGGCGCGCCCGTGGCCGCGTGTTTGAGCAGGCGGCTGGCCTTGGCCCCATGCAGAACGATCGTGTTGTCCATGCGCGCGTGGATGGTGGGGATGACAAATGGCTGACCATCTTCCACAAAACCCACGTGGCAGATCAGGGCTTCGTCGATGATTGGGTAGATTGTCGTTGCATCGTAACTGGCTCTAGTGGGCATACGGCGCACCTGGTTGCGATCGGTGGTGGGGAAGTCGGTCACTGATTGGCTCCTCTATGTGGTAAATATCCTGCAGCAGCGCGAACAGGTCGATTTGTATCTTCATGTTCGGCTCGAAGGATTGTATCATACGGCTAAAGAGAAGCTGAATTGGGTCTTGACAAGCGCAAATACAGGTGGTAGACTGGCCGAAGCCCATATTCATTTACATGACACAACCAAGTTTGTGCGCCCGAAAGGAGGTTCCGATGCTACGTTCGATTTTTCCTGGTATCCGCCTTCTACACGCGCGCCCGGAACCAGCTATAGGCTGATTCCATTCACCTGCTGTATTTCAAGCCACGGGCGCATTTGCGCCCGTGGCTTTTTTTGTTGTTAGGAGAGTCTTCCTATGTTGACAATACATGAGTTTCAAGCGTCCGACGAAGCCTATGCCAGGCTCGTGCAGGTCCACAACGCTGCCTGGCCCGATCGGCCAACTACAATCGAATCTGCAAAGCACCGAGATACCAGCCGCAACCCAGTGTATTACTATCGCAGAGTGCTGGGCGAACTGGATGGTCGGACTGTTGCCTTTGGCAATGCGTTCGAGGATAGCTGGTCCTACCGACCAGGCAAATACTCCGTCGGTGTGGATGTCGCTCTGGATTTCGAGAGTGATGAGATTCGGGGAGCCATGTGGAACGCGCTCGTAGGTCCGCTCTTTCAACGACAACCTGCGCCCGTCTTGCTTACATCCAATGCCCGTGAGGATAGGTCGGCAGAGGTTCGTTTTCTCACCGACCAGGGGTTTGCGCCTGTCATGCGCTCCCCCCGTTCCCTGTTGAACGTGGACACCTTTGACTTTGCGCCCTATGCAGGGTTGATCGAACAGGTGGAGGCGGGCGGCATCTCTATTCGGTCGTTGGCCGAGCTGATGCGCCATGATCCTGGATGGCAGCGCAAAATGTACGACTTGGACTGGGCAGCCGGAGAAGATGAACCGACACCCGAACCACTGACACGCATCACGTTTGAAGAGTACACCCAGCAGTTTTTTGCCGCGCCAAACTTCATGCCCGATGGAACATTCATTGCCTTGGATGGGGACGACTATGTGGGGCTAAGCGCATTGGAGCGAGACCTGGCTCGTCCGGAGCATCTGTACACCGGTTTTACCGCGGTTGTACCTAGCCATCGGCGGCGCAGGATCGCCATCGCGCTTAAGTTGAAGGCCATTGCCTTTGCTCGCGACGCCGGCGTAAAGAGCATTGGCACAGGCAACGAGGAGAACAACCCAATGTACCAGATCAACCTGCGTCTGGGTTTTCAGCCCATGCCCGGCTGGGTGGACTATCACAAAGAGATTGACTGAACGAGGAGAACACGAAAATGAGAATCATACTTCCAGTGAAACCAATCACTGATGCCGACTATCAACGACTGATCGATGTACACAACCAGGCCTGGCCGGACGAACCGGCTTCTCTGGCGTCGAATCGCTATCGGGATGAAAATATGCCGGAAGGTAAGCTCTTTCAGCGCTTTACAGTAGAAGAGAAGGGCGCACTGGTTGCACAAGGCAGCTATTTGGAGACCTATTGGTCTGCTACCCCCGACAAATATCGCTATAAGTATTCTATCGTGCCGACCCTCGAAGAAGATGTAACTCTGCATCAGGCCATCTTTGACTTTGTGGTCGATCAACTAGCGACCCGCAAGCCGACCCATCTATCCACCGGAACCCGGGAGGACAAAACCTTTCGGGTGCAGTGGCTCAAAGATCAGGGCTTTGTGCAGAATATCCGCATGGCCGAATCGGAACTGGATTTGACCACCTTCGATTTCGGCCGATTCGATGGGGCAATGGAGCGTGTAAGGCGCGAAGGAATTACAATCCTGCCGCTGACCGAGTTGCAAGGTTCAGACCCCAACTGGCAGCGAAAACTCTACGATATGCTCTGGGAGGTGGAACAGGATGTGCCCTCACCCGATCCACACAAGCAAGAACCCTTCGAGGAGTTTCTTAAACTTTTTGGCGACCCTGACTTCTGGCCGGAAGGGTGGACCATGGCAGTCGATCCGTCGACTGTGGACCCAACGACCGGCGGTGATGATGTGGGAGCCTATGTGGGTGTGAGTATGCTGGGCAAAGACCTGGCAATGCCCCAGCGTATTCAAACCTGGCTGACGGGTGTAGTGCGTAGCCATCGGCGCAAGGGCATTGC
>JAHEML010000094.1:6387-9071 GCA_024643705.1 Caldilineaceae bacterium
GAAACTACGTGCCATAGAGTTCGCCATCGAAAATGGTGGCACAGCTATCCGCACAGACAACGAAGAGAACAACCCCATGCTGGGCATCAACAAAGCGCTTGGCTTTGTTGAGATTCCCGCCGGGGTTGGCTACGAAAAGGCGCTATGAAGCGCAATAAGGAGATTGACCATGTATTCCATACGAAAATATAACCCTGCCACCGAGGCTGATTACGACCTGTTGGTGGATATTCACAACGCGGCCTGGCCCGACGAGCTTTCGACAAAGGCCAGTTGGCAGTTCCACGACAGCCGCTGGCCCGAGGATAAGCTGCGCCAGCGGTTCGTCGTAGAAAGCGACGGCGTGACCATCACAGAAGGAGCCTACATGGAGCCTTTCTGGGCCAACGCACCGGGCAAATTTGTCTACGGCTATTCGTCCCTGCCTGGCTACGACGAACAGGTCGCCTTGCACCAGGCCATCTACGACTATGTCTCGGAGCAGATAGCCGAAAGGCAACCGAAAATCCTGGGAACAGATACCCGGGAGGATCGCAAATATAGGGTAGATTGGTTGACAAGCCAGGGGTTTGTCTCGAAAATGCGCTATCCGGTTTCCGACCTGAACCTGACCGATTTCGATTTCAGCCGCTTCAACGGCGCACAGGAACGGGTGGCCGCGGCTGGAGTGAAAATTGTGCCATTGGCCCAGGTTCGTGACAGTGACCCCCGCTGGATGGAAAAGCTGTACGAGATGTTCTGGGAGATCGAGCAGGATATACCCCAGGTCGATCCGCCCGCCAAAGAGCCATACGAAGAGTATGTCAAAGGCTATGAGAATCCCAACTTCTGGCCGGAGGGCTGGTTTATGGCAATCGACCCGTCGCTGGATGTGAACGGGCCGTCGGGCGAGTATGTGGGGGTGAGCATGCTGGCGAAGAATCCGGCCATGCCCCAGCGTATTCAGACATGGCTGACCGGTGTGCTGCGCAGTCACCGGCGCAAAGGGATTGCCCTGGCGCTGAAGTTGCGGGCCATCGAATTCGCGATCGCGAACGGCGGCACGGCTATCCGCACCGATAATGAAGAGAACAACCCAATGTTGGGGATCAACAAAGTGCTTGGCTTCGAGGAAATTCCTGCGTGGGTGGATTTCGACAAGGAGTTATAAGAGCGGCAAGTGGCAGACGGCAGGTGGCCGCTGACATGTAGACAAGAATGATTGGGCCTGATACCCGACGGTCGTCCTCGGAAGTGAGGCGTCGGGTATCAGGCTCCAGGTATTATGCCCAGAGTCGCCTACATCATGCCGGTGATACGGGCCACGCCCACCGCCACCAGCAAACCGGTGGCAATGAAAGTAATGGCCGCGGTGCGGGCTTTGGCTCCATCCGCGGCTTTCTTTGTGCGGCTCCAGCCCATGTGCATGACAACAATCGCGATGAGCATCCAGACCGGGTGTTCGACTGTGCGGGTGATGTTCGCCCCCACCAGCCCCATCCCCGCGCCTATTGCCCATAGGATCAGCCCCAGCAGCAGCTGAATGTCAACGACAATCGTCGTGATTACCCCGATTTGCCGATCCAGCTTGCCCCAACCGCCATTACCCAACCAACCCAGCACATACTTGATTACTGCAACTGCCAACGCCAGCAGAGCCAGATAGCGCCAGCCAGAATGGGCCATAAGAAGAAAGTTGTACATAATTCGGTGTCCTTTGTGGTTGAAAGGTGTACAAAATTGAGAGACTGAATCCCACTTAGCTATGGGTTCAATGGGATGGATATTCAATTCATCCACTTCCTGCAGCCTATTCTCGCCTGCCTACAGCGGAAGGAGAGGATGTCAAATTGAACAAAGTTGACTATATAGCGGATAGATTTCCCTGTCAATAATAATGGGAAGAGCCTACGAGATTACTTCCTTGCACTCCCAAGAAATGGACCTTTTGCCCCCTCTCTGGTAGACTGGCAAAAGCGTTTCTCAATCGATTTGTCGGGATTCCAGAACCACCAATGGCAGAAAAAGCAATCTCCAAAAAACTACAAGGGCAGGTAGCACTTGTCACCGGCGGGGGCCGGGGGATTGGCGCGGCCGCGGCTGAATTGCTGGCTGCTGCGGGTGCGTCCATCGTTGTGACCGCACGCAGCGAAGATGAGATCAACGCGGTTGCCGCGCGCATCCGCAAAGCCGGCGGCAAAGCCATCGCCGTCCCCTGTGATGTGAGCGACTTCGGCCAGATTGAAGAAGTGATTGAGTCGGCGATTGACCAATTCGACCGCCTCGATATCCTGGTCAACAACGCGGCTCTCGTCTGGCCCTTGGAAGAGATCGTTGATTCCGACCCCGACGAATGGGCCTACAACATTCACGTCAACTTGGTGGGGCCATACAACATGGCACGCAATTTATTGCCCATTATGATCGACCAGGGCTATGGGCGTATTCTCAACATCACCAGTGCCGCGGCCAAAGGTGGTTTTGTCGGGATCAGTGCCTATGCCGCGGCCAAAGCCGGGCTGGATGCCTTCACCCGCACCCTGGCGGCAGAGACTGCTGGAACGGGTGTGATGGTCAACGGGCTGAACCCAGGAACTGTTGATACGGAAATGCAGGCCGATTTGCGTAGCGTGGATACAGAAGGCACCAAGATCGATCTAAGCCAGTTCCACCGCGCCTACGAAAGCGGCACCCTTGGTTCGACG
>JAHEML010000813.1 GCA_024643705.1 Caldilineaceae bacterium
CCTGCTGGGTGGACTCGCGGCGCTATTGCAATGGTTCGAGCTTTTGCCCAAAGTTGCCTATGTATTGGGCTTTGGCGTTGCCCTGCTGGGTAGTTTGGCATTTCTGGCGATCCACTACGTGCGCCGAAAGGATGAACGGCAACGTTTGGCTGTCATCCTCTATTCGTTTGCCCTTGCCCTGCTGCCCTCGGCCCTATTGGGTATCGTATCCGCTCTCAATTTGGCCCCCCGACTTGGGGGTATGGCTCTGCTGACCCTGCCTATCTTGCCCGCTGGCTACTTCTACGCCATCTACCGCCATCAATTCGGCGGCGTTGAACTACGCACCAATCGCCTGATTGCCCGCTTCGTCTATTTGATTGTTTTGGGCAGTGGTGTGCTTGTTGTCGGGGCGGCTTTCGCAGTTTTACCCACCTTCCCAGGGCGAAACATTGTCGCGGTTCTGGCAACCAGCCTGGCGGCCACACTCATCACCCTAACGATGTACCCCCGTTTCGAACGCTGGGTCGAAATTCGCATATTGGGCATACCTTATCCCCCGGAAGACATTTTGGAGTCCTATTTACTGCGGATCACCACAAGCCTGCGCAAAAGCAGTCTTGTCCACATCCTAAGCAAAGAGGTCATGCCATCGTTGTTGATACGACAATCGGCACTGTTACTCACCAAAGGTTCAAATAACGAAATTCTCTATGCAGATGGTATTTCCGACGAGGCAATCCCCCCATTGCCGTCGTTCTTGGAGCAAACGGACGCTTCGTCAACCCACCAACTGCACCCCAGGGAGGCAGAAGCGGAAAGTGGTCCGTGGGTGCGTCTTTCTATCCCACTGACATTGGGGGAACAAACTTTGGGTATTTGGTTGCTGGGGAAGCATGATCCCGATGATACGTACACGGGGCGCACAATCGCCATCCTAGAAAACATTGCCCGGCAGACGGCCATGGCACTTGTGAATATCGAACAGGCAGAGCAATTGCAACTCTTCTATCGGGCGGACATTCAGCGACACGAAGAGGAACGAAGCCGCCTGGCCCGCACCCTGCACGACGAAATCCTCAATCAAGCAGCGCTCATCTACACCAGCCTGGAGCCGTCTGCTCTCACGGAAAAATTCGAGCGGGAATATCGGCTCCTCGATCAACAAACCCGTAGAATGATCAACAACCTGCGGCCTGCTACCCTGCAATGGGGCCTGCATATCGCCCTGGAAAATCTGGCAGACGAACTGAATGAACGAAGCAATGGTTCTCCTTTCATCGAATTTGCCATACCTTACACGGATGTGCGCTATCCGCCTGAATGTGAAGAGCAGATATACCGGATAGTGCAACAGGCCTGCGAAAATGCCATGCGTCATGCTCGTGCCAGCCGCATTCAGATTGTCGGATCGCTCACCGCCATCACCATAGGCATACAGGTCATCGATGACGGTATTGGATTTGACGCCAAGGGAATCCGGCTTACCAGTTTCATGGAGAGACGACAATACGGGTTGATGGGCATGTACGAGCGTGCAAGGGTGATTGGCGCGGAATTTGAAATAGAGTCTGCGGATGATCAAGGCACAACAATTCATCTGCGCTGGTCGACGACTTCAAGCCCGAATCCGCCGTCCAGCCCAATGTGAATACCGCAAATTGAGCTTGCTCGGTCACCAGAAAGGGACCCAACCAATGCTCGAAAAAGTACGCGTGGCGGTCATCGGCGCGGGTGGCATGGCGAACCGTGTCCACTACCCTTCTCTCGCCTCCTTCGACGATGTTGAAATCGCGGCCATCTGCGATCTGGACTCTGCGCGCCTGACCACCACCGCCGACAAGTACGCCATCCAGGGGCGCTACACCGACTACCGCAAGATGGTGGAAGATGTCGCGCCCCACGCGGTCTACGCCATTGGGCAGCCCCAATACATGTACGACATCTGGACATGGTGTCTGGCGCACAAACTCAATCTTTGCGTCGAAAAGCCCCTGGGTATCACATTGCACCAAGCCCGCGCCCTGGCCCACTTGGCCGACGCCAACGGCTGCATCACCCAGGTCAGCTTTCAGCGGCGCAGCAACCCATTGCTGGCCCATCTCCACGCCAAATGCGCCGCACGAGGGCCAACAGTCCACGCCCAATGTAGCTTTTTCAAGCACGAAATCCAGCCCTATCTCCACGCCAGAGACAGGATGATGGACGACGGAGTACACGCCATCGATACCCTGCGCTGGCTGTGTGGGGGCGAGGTGGTACAAGTGCAGAGCTTGACAAAGCGGGTTCAAGTCCCCGACATCAACTTTATTTCCGCGCTGTTGCACTTCGACAACGGGGCCACAGGCATCCTCATCAACAGTTGGAGCAGTGGACGGCGTATCTTCAAAGTCGAGATCCACGCGCCGGGCATCTGCGCCGAGGGGGACCCGGAAGGCGTGGGCCATCTCTACATCGATGGTGATACCACCGGGGTGGCCTACACCAGCCAAGA
>JAHEML010000814.1 GCA_024643705.1 Caldilineaceae bacterium
GGCGTGGCACCGGCGATCACAACTGTAATTGGGGCACGCACCGGAGCGGACATTCTATATGCCGAACGATTCCAGGCCTTGAGCGGTGTAAATGGGACTCGTATGCAGACGGTGGTCACCACAGAAGATGGGAGCCAGGGCGTCCGTGGGCGGGTGACCGATGTGCTGATCCCCCTGCTGGAACAGGGCGAAATCGACACCATCTGCGCCTGTGGCCCCCACGGGATGCTGGCCGCGCTGGAAGCACTGGGCGCCCGCTTTGGTGTGGAGACCCAACTATCCTGGGAAGCCTACATGCGTTGCGGCATTGGCATCTGCGGCGCGTGCGAACACCAGGGGCAGGTTCTGTGCATGGATGGGCCAGTGCTGAAGCGAGGATAAAAAGGGGAATGCCCCGCAGCGCAAGGTGTCAGCTTGCGCTGAACAAACTTGATGGGCGCAGCAAGGGCAAGGGCTTCAAATCAGCCGCAGATGGCAAACCGGCTCTGGGGCTGGCACTGCGCACGCCGTTCAAAACAGCCGCCGCCACCACATGGGCCGCAACAGCGCCAAGCAGGCTTAGCTCGAAGGGAATGTCGAGACTACCGGTTCCCAGGGCAAAGAGACAGTCGCCATCGTACACCGTGTGGGCAGGGCGGGTGGTACGCGTCACCCCAGATTGCCCCATTTGCGCGAGTTTGGTCGCTTGGGTTTTAGTCAAGCGCACATTGGTGGCAACAACCCCAATGGTGGTATTTTCGCGGGTAGGTGGGCGACGAAAAAGGAATTGGTCGAAGCGGGAGGTTGCCACAGAAAGGGCATCGGCCAACTGACCACTCTCCGGGTCGCGCGCCCCAGCGATAATCTGGGCGGCGTCGGGGTCCACAACATCACCCACTGCGTTCACCACCATCAGAGCAGCCACCACAACCCCGCCAGGCAACACCACGGAAGCCTGGCCTAATCCGCCCCGGCTGGCGTTGCCAATCCCCAAGAGTTTGCCGACAGTGCAGCCTGTCCCCGCCCCGACTGTGCCCCGGCTGGCGTCGGTGGCCGTGGCATTTTCGCACGCAGAATAGGCGTTGGCGTCGGTTGGGTAAACGGTCGAGCCGTTGAAACCCAGATCGTAGACGATGGCTGCGGGTACGATAGGCACACGGGCCATGGCCGTGTGCCAGCCATAACCGTTATCGGCCAGCCAGCGCACAGCCCCGTGGGCCGCGCCCAGGCCATAGGCCGAGCCTCCGCTGAGCACAATGCCATGCACCTGATCCACGTTGACAACAGGGTCGAGCAGGTCGGTCTCGCGGGTTCCTGGGGACGATCCCCGCACGTCTACGCCAGCACACGCGCCCGCGGGCGACAAAATGACCGTGCAACCCGTGCCATTGATCGTGTCTGTCCAGTGGCCGACCGAAAGGCCAGTTACGTCTGCCAAAGAATTGTTCATGGAACTCATTGACTGATTCCATCCATCTTTGCCACGACCTGCCGCTTCAAATAGCCCATCAACGCATGCAAGCCGCGCAGCCGCTGGTGGCTGATGGCTTCGTGCAGACCCAGGAGATAGTGAATATCTTCGGGTGTTTGTAGCACCTCATCGGTCGACACGCCATCCAGTCCTTCGGCTACAATCGCCGCATAGCCCCGTACTGTGGGTGATTCTCTGGGTACATCGATAAAGAAGTGAACAGAATCACCATCAATCTCGGTAAAGACGAAAACCGGTGTCTGGCATTCGTGGACCTGTTCCATTTGGTCCCGTTGGGCCTGGAGTCGCGGGGGCAAATCGGCCATGCCCATGGCAAAATCGAGAAGATATTCCAGCCGTTCGGATGGCTCCACCGCGCGAAAATCATCTACGATCTCACGCAAAGCTGGCGGCAGAGCCTCCAATTTCTCGTCTGTTGTCAGTTCGGTGCTGCTCATCGGGCTATTTCCTTCGTTGGGTGAATATCCAGCATAAACAAAAGGTGACTGTCGCTTGAACGGCGACAGTCACCCGGCATACAATTCTATGGTCAACCGCGGCCTTACTTGTCGCGCTTGAGTACGGGCAACCCGTTCTTGCTCTCCGAAACCACGTAGCCAGCAGGAACCGCGTCCAACGATCCTTCTTCCTTCACCTCTTTGGCGAAGAAATAGAGGGTTTGCTTGGCGCCGTTGCGCAGGGTGGTGTCCTTGGAATGCAGAAAATAAGTGCGGCCCTTGGAATTTGTGTGCGAGAATGCCATCTTTTTGTTCCTTTCTCTTCTAAACTAGACAATCGAACGTTGACGAAACGAATTTTCACACGGCCGAGCCGCGGAAGTTGTAGGGGGACTGGTTTTCTGAAATGCGATTGAGGTAGACAGTGTATCAGTCCAGCCAGCCAACTAAAACTTTCACAGTCTTGCAATTGAAGCAGTACTGCATACCTACCGACCCATTGTAGACTACCTTTCCCGAAATAAAAACTCTTGCCAACCTTCGTTTTGCATACGATATGAAGCGA
>JAHEML010000815.1 GCA_024643705.1 Caldilineaceae bacterium
TTGATCTTTCCACGGGTTTTCCATTGCGCTGGCTGGCTGTTGCCCTCTTGCTCTTCCCTCTCCTCGCCAGCCTGGCAATCCTGATCCACGCCCTCTTTGGCGGGCCGGCATTGGCTTTGCGTCCCCTCAATATGGGCAATCTAATCGGCGGCTCGCTTTTGATTCCACTTGGCGAGGAATTCGGCTGGCGCGGTTTTGCACTGCCCCGGTTGCTGAAAAAATATAGCGCCCTTGTCGCCAGTTTGATACTCGGTGTCGTCTGGGGTGTGTGGCATTTCCCTGGCTATCTTATTGGTGTGGGCGTAGTCGAAGGGTTACACTTCGCCTATTTTATGATGTGGGTTCTTGGGGCAACCATATTGATGACATGGGTATTCAGCCACACCAGAAACGTTTGGGTGATAATCCTGATGCATGGTGCTGCCAATGCAACCCTCAATATCCTACCAATTACGCCCTTAGACACCGGCGGGCCAATCACTTTCTACATATTGATTGGGCTAGTGTGGGTGGCCGCCGCTTTGATTGTTGTGAAATCGGGTCCTCAAACCTTTGCGGGAAAGTAAGCATACAGGTTGGCTCGGTGATGGTGGAGTTGACCCGCTTGGAGTTGACCTGCATGTGTCGATCTGCGCCCTACTGGCTGCCCAGAGCGTTGCCCACGGGCTTTCCCTCCGGCGGGGACTTCTTCTTACCCCGCCAATTCCTCCAACCGCGCCACCATCCCCGCCAGCACCCCAAATGTCTTTTCCACCGGTTCTGGGCTGGTTAAATCCACCCCGGCCAAGCCGAATAGCTCTTTGGGATAGAGCGATTTGCCCGCCGACAGAAAGCCCAAATAGCGCTTTGCCGCGCCCTCTGTGCCGGATAGAATCCCTTCGGCGATGGCGTGGGCCGCGCTGATGCCCACCGAATATTGAAAGGTGTAGTAGGGCATGTACAGGTGGAGAAACTGGGACCATGTGCTGGCGGTGCGCGTGCGGTCATCGGTCAGCGTGTCGCCGTAGCCCTCGCTAAAAAGATCGGCGCACAGATCATTGAAGAAACTGACGGTCAGGGGTTGGCTCTTCTCGGCCTGGGTGTAGACAGCCAGCTCAAAACGAGCCAGGGTTGGCATAATAAAGAAGTAGCGGTGAAAGGTGATCATCGCCTCGTCGATCAGCGCCAGTTGAAAGTTGGCATCATCTTTCTTCTCGGCCAGCAGATAAGCCCGCAGCAACGCCTGGTTGAAGTTGGATGCCGTCTCCGCCGCGGTCATCGAATAATCGGCGTAAAGCTCCGGCTGGCTGGCGTCGGAGAAGTGGCTGTGCATGGAATGGCCCAACTCGTGGGCCAGAAAGCTGGCCGAGGGTAGATCGTTCTGGTAGCTGAGCCAGAGAAAGGGGTGGCCGTCCTTGGCTCGCAGCGATTGCGCACCCTGGCGTTTGCCCGCGTTGGGCGCCCAGTCTACCCAGCGCTCCTCGCCGCAGGCACGGGCCAGGACATCCGTATACTCTTTCCCCAATGGGCGCAGACTTTCCACCAGCCACTCCACTGCCTGCTGGTAATCGACCCGCACAGGTTCTGTCGCCATGGAAGCCCAGATATCGTAGGGATGGATTGTCTCTACCCCCAGAATACGCCGTTTGGCTTCCCAAAAACGATGCCAGACGGGCAAATTCTGCCGAAAAGTTTCCAACAGGGTATGGAAGACGCTTAGAGGTGTGTTGAATGGTTCCAGCATGGAGGCCAGCACACTGTCGTAGCCCCGCACCCGTGCGCTGAAAACCGCTTGTTTGACATGGCCGATATAGTTGCTGGCCAGGGTATTTTGCATCCCAATATGCCCATCGCTAAAGCTCTCCCACGCGGTACGCCGCTGGCTTCGGTCCGCACTTTGGATGCCCGTGGGTGGCAAAGTGGTCTGGCGCACAGGATGGAGCGTACCCTGGCTGTCCACCGCGTCGGCAAAGGCGAGATCGCTGTTGGTTAGCTCGCTAAATGTCTGAAAGACAGAACCGAAGGGGTCGCCCAGCATGCCCAATACTTCCTCCACTTCGGCCGAGCGCTTGTGGGCTTGCTGGCGGAGAAGATCATCCACATATTGGGCATAGAGCGTAAGCCCCGGTTCTGTCTCGGTCCACTTGCGGAGTCGATCACCCAAGGCCATCAGCTCCGGCTCGGCAAAGGCCGTGGCCGCGCTGAACTGACCTATCAGCCCGGATGCCTGACCCAATTTGCCCTTGGCAACACCATCGTTTGTGTCCACAACCGTATGCATGTAGGGGTAGAGGCGCAGGCGCAATACCCGCCGCCGAAAGGCGCTATAGGCTTCCAACCAGGCGGCCACCATCCCCGGCCCTTCGCCCAGCCGCCCAGAGAATGTGGTCAATGTGGGCAAATCGGCCTGCAATGCCTCGAATTCTGCCTGCCAGGCCTCCCAAGAGGCGAAGACCGCGGCCACATCCCAGGTGCTTTCCAGGGGGGCA
>JAHEML010000095.1 GCA_024643705.1 Caldilineaceae bacterium
CTGCCGGGCGAGCGAAATAACTGGGTTGTTCGCGTTCAAGCGGCACAGCACCCGCTCCACTGTCAAATTTTGTCGTTGCAGCCATTCGCCCAGCAGGGGCAGATCGCCGGGCAAAAAGCCAACCTGCGCCCGGTTGTGCTGCTTGCCCACCACCGACCGCCCAGGGACCACGCAGGAGAGGGTGATGGGCAAGTCGAATGCGGCACTCCATTCCCCCAAAACGCGCGCCAATGCGGGATCGGGCGAAACGTTGCCGGTCAAGTCTACCTGCACCCCGTCGCAATGTTCCGCTGCACCAGCCAACACCCCCACCAACGATAACCCAGCCCGCCAAAGTACCCGGGCAGTCACCTTTACCCCCTGGCGCCGCAGAATCCCCAGCCGCTCGCGCTGTACGGGGTCTACTATGTCGGAGAGGGGAACGAGGAGTTGGCGTACGCCAAGCTCGGTGCAGGCCAACAGCGGATAGTCGTTGCGCACGGGTTGGCGCACAAACGAGGGCCAGATGCTGGGCGTTTCTGCCTGAATGGAGAGGGGATGATGCAGTAGCACACCCAAGGGCGAATCGGGGAGATCGGGTGATGTGCGGGTGAGCAGCCGGGCGCGGGGATCAGGCGCGCCTGTTTGGCCGCCTGTGCGCACAAAATGAACCCGACTGCCCTCTGGCAGCACCCGCACAAGGTAGAAGCCCAACTTGCCGGCATCGTCTCGGCCCTGCTCCGGCGGGGGCGGGCTAGCAAAAAGCTGGCTAAAACCGGGACGGGTGAAGGCGGGTGACGGGGTTGTGAAAAAGGCGGTGCGGCTGATGTTGGGATGGTAACTTTCGATTTCGTTGTAAAAAATCCAATGAACATGAGCGGCAAAAAGCATCTCCACTGGATGCTGGCGAACCAGTGCGAGCAGCCAACTGCGGGCGGGTTCGTCGATATTGTCGTAATGGCCCAGTGCCGTTTCGTCAGTATTGTGCAAGAAAGGGGGCAAGTGCAGAAAGAGGAACATGCGCTGGTGGATATGGCCGCGCAGATCCGCTTCCAGCCATGCGGCCTGTTCGGCCTCGGCGGGCAGGCCGCTGTTGAGAATTTGGGAATTAAAGATGACAAAATGCAGCCCCGCCTCGTCCCAGCTCTGCCACGAAGGGCCGAAGCGGCGATGAAAGTCGTCGAGATACTCCGCTTTCACCCAGTCGGCGGGCATGGTGGGGTCGGGCTTGTCGCCCACATCATGGTTGCCGGCCACAAATCGGGGTGCAACGCCCGCGGCGGCCAATTGTTCCTGGGCCTCTTGCATGGCTTGAGCAAAACCGGGCCGCTCTGGAAATTCCTGCACCAGATCGCCCATGTGGATCACTTGTTCGATCCCCAGGCTTTTGACTACACGCAAGGCGTGATCAGCACGGACAGTCTGCCTGCGCCGGGAGTCGAATTCGACAGATTGGTTTGTGGTGTCCAGCATGTAGTGGCTGTCGGCGATGACAACGAATTCGTGGATGGCTGGGGGCAGGTATGTTTGATCAAACATGGCATCAGTATACCTATCCGCGCAGGACGTTGCTAATTCGGTACAGTGCCGTTATAATGCGGGTAAGTCGTACATTCTCCGCTGATTCCAATTCAACCCATACGCCCCAATCGGGCACACATCCCTTGCAGGAGACCGCCATGCTACGCACAATCAGTCGAATTGTTGTCGTGCTTTCCCTGGCTGCGCTTGTCGTGGCTGGAGCTGTACTTTACCGAAATGGTCTACCCGAATTTGCCGGAACACCCGCTTCTATACAGACAGGACAGGCCAGCAGCACAGAACCCCTGGCCTTTTTTGGTGCGTTGCAGGTGGCCGAACCCCGACAGGTTATTTTGGGCGTAGGCGGCCAGGTAACCGCGGTATTGGTGGAAGAAGGCGATGCGCTGAGCGCAGGCCAAGAGGTGTTGCGTCTGGATACAACAGCAGTAGACACAGGTGTCGAAAAGGCCCAGATCGGTCTGGATTTGGCGAAGATCGCCCTGGCCCAACTGGGCGAAGGCTCCAAAGAGAGCGAACTGGCAACCGCCAAGGCCAATGTAGATGTGGCAACGCTGAATCTGGAAAAGCTGAAAGAAGGGCCAAGCCAGGACGAGATTACCGCAGCCCAGAACTCCACAAACGCTGCCTGGGCGCGCTACAACGAGCTGAAAGAAGGGCCAAGCCAGGCCCGCATCGACCAACTGCGTGCCAATATGGACAAAGCGCAGATTGCCTTGACCGAAGCCCAGCGGGCCTATGACGAAATTTCCTGGCGGCCCGACATCGGCAAAACACCCCAGTCCGCGGCGTTGCAGCGGGCCACCATCGACTTCACCGCAGTCAAAGCAGCTTTCGACGAGGCCACCACACCGGCCAAACAGTCCGATCTACTATCAGCTTTAACAGCTGCCCAGCGAGCACAGATCGCCCAGGATGATCTGCTGGAAGGCGCAACAGAGGCCGATATCGCCCTGGCTGGCGCTCGGGTGTTGAGTGCCCAGGCAGCCCTGGATCGACTGGAGGAATTGGCTGGAGCCAGTGATTTGGCAGCAGCAGAGTTGAGAGTACGGCAGGCTGAAATCGGTCTGGAAGAAGCCAACTCAGCCAAAGCCAAAGCAAAGGTTGTTGCACCTATCGCTGGCACCGTTCTTTCCGTGAATGTGGATGTCGATCAGGTGGTAAGCAGTGGCTCACCTGTTGCTGTCGTGGGCAACGTGGCTGCCCTAAAACTGGTGGTGAATGTGCCCCAGGATGACATTGAGCGAGTTGTGGTGGGTGGAACGGTCACTGTGACCCGCTTTGGCACAGATAAGACTGTCGACGCCGTGGTCGAGCGTATCTCCCCCGTAGGCACACCCGGCGCAGGTACAGCCACCTTCCCTGTAACGATCATGCTGCCCGTCGAAGGTGCCGAAGGCTTCAACCCTGGCATGTTGGTCTCGGTGGCCTTTGTGGAAAAGAGCGAATAGCTCCTTTCTCGTTTGACGCAATCAGGGAGGATGATGGTGAAAATTCCCATCATCCTCCCCTTTACTCCCCGTAAATACCCCAAATCACCATCGTTTGCCCTATGCAATTCGGCATCTTCTACGAACACCAACTGCCCCGACCCTGGGACGAAGGCGCAGAACACCGGCTTCTGAAAGAAGCGTTAGAACAGGTGGAGTTGGCCGATCACCTTGGCATTGACTATGCCTGGGAAGTAGAACACCACTTTCTTGAAGAATACTCCCACTCGTCCGCGCCCGAAGTCTTTTTAGCCGCGTGCAGCCAGCGCACCAAACGCATCCGCCTGGGCCACGGCATTGTCCTGATGCCCCCAGCCTACAATCACCCGGCGCGTGTGGCCGAACACATCGCCACCCTAGATCTGATCAGCGATGGCCGGGTGGAATGGGGTACTGGTTCGTCCAGCAGCCGCGCCGAACTGGAAGCCTTTGGCATCGACCCCGCAGAAAAGCAGGATATGTGGGCCGAGGCCGTGCGCGAGACGGCACGCATGATGTGCAGCACTCCCTATTCTGGCTATCAGGGTCGCTATTTTTCCATGCCGAGCCGTAATGTTGTGCCCAAACCTTTGCAAAAACCCCACCCACCCCTCTGGTTAGCCTGCTCCAATCGAGAGACGATTCGTGTCGCGGCCCGCAATGGGATGGGCGCGCTCACCTTTGCGTTTATCGATCCGGAGAATGCCCAGTTCTGGGTGGAGGAATACTACGAGACTTTCGAGAAGGAGTGTACACCCATCGGGCAGTCGGTAAACCCGAACATTGCTATGGTCACGGGTCTCATGTGCCACCCGGATAGCGCCACCGCGGTTGAACGAGGGGCCGAAGGCTTTCGCTTTTTTGGCTACGCGCTCAGCCACTACTACATCACCGGCAGCCACACACCGGGCGACTTTGACCTGTGGGATGATTTTCGGCAGCACGCGCCCAAAGAGTATGCACCCACGGGGGGCATAGGCAGCCCGGACCAAGTGCGGGCCAATCTGGAAAAATTCGAAGCCATGGGTGTGGATCAGATGATTTTTGTGCAACAGGCAGGCAACAACCGTCACGAACACATTTGCGCGTCGCTGGAGCTTTTTGCAGACCAAGTGATGCCTGGCTTTGCCGCCCGCCACCCCCAACAGGCCGCGGCCAAGGCAGCGCGATTGGCTCCCGCCATCCAGCGGGCACTGGAACGCATTCCACCCATTTTCCCCCCCAACCAAGGACAGCCTCTTCACTGCTACCCTGTATTGGCGCGTCTCTCCGGCCAAGGCCAGACGGATACATCAGCTGGCGACGACATGGTTTCCGCCATCAGTGGACGCAAAGCACGGGAATAAAGCGCATCTCTCCGACCAATTGTGTGTTAGTCTACCCGTCTCCATCCGCGGCTCAAGTGGCTTTTGAAGCAGGAATCTTCCCATTCACTCGTGGCTTACAAAGGAGAATCGCATGTTAACGAAAGCACAAAAACGTCATTTTGTAGAGGAAGGCTACCTGAAGATTCCCAACGTCGTCCCCAAATTGATGATTGACAACGCCTTGCGGGCCGTCAACCATTCCATCGGCTTTGTGGGATTGGGGGGCGAAGACATGGAAAACAACCGATCTGCCTTCTTCTGCGCCGAGCTACTCACGGCCCCGGTGATTTTGGACCTCTACCACAAAACACCTGCCTTCGAGTTGGCCGAGGATATTTTGGGGGTCGGGAACGTCTTACCTTTGGCACGGGCCAAGCCCTATCCTCGCTTTCCCGATCTTCTAAGCGGGGAGGACGTGGTGCATCGAGGCCATTTGGATGGCATAGGCAGCGGCACAAATGGAATGCCCAAAGGCTACTACCACCGGGGATTCAGCCTTTTTGCGGTCGTCTACTTGGCCGATCTACAAGACGACAACGCTGGCAATTTCACCCTCTGGCCCAAATCGCACCACACCATCGCCGAGCATTTCGCCCAAGTAGGCCACGAAGTGCTGGCAAATGGGATGCCCAAACTGGAGTATCCCGAAGGGCCGATGATGGTTAAAGCCAATGCGGGCGATCTGATTTTGGCCCATAGCATGATATTCCACACAGGGGGCGTCAACACATCGCCCAATGTGCGCCAGGCCGTTATTGCCCGTTTCAAACACAAAGACAACGACGCCATCGGCAAAGATGGATACACGGATCTCTGGCGCGAGTATCCCGGCGTCCACGACGTATTGTAAAATTTCGCGGTGACTGTCTGTCAAAAAAACAGACAGCCACCACCCTTGTCTCGCCCAGCCCTATTCATGGAGAAGCCCCAATGACCGTTCTTTTTGGCGAAATGTCCCGCGAACAAATTCGCACCCTTGCACCCACCGCTCTTGCTGTGCTGCCCACCGCCTCCACTGAGCAACATGGCCCCCACCTGGCTGTCAGCACAGACACCGTACTCTGCTCCACAGTGGCCCAGCTATCCGCCGAGCGGGCCTCGGCCCAGATTCCAGTGGTGGTGACGCCCACCCTGGCTTTTGGCAATTCCCACCACCACTTTCCTTTTCCCGGTGTGCTTTCGCTCACCAGCGAAAACTACTACCTTGCCGTCACCGACGCGGTAGAAGGATTGATCAAGAGTGGTTTTACGAAAATCCTCATCCTCAATGGCCACGGGGGCAATACCGATTCCAACCGGGTGGTTGCACTGGATATCGCCAATTTGCGCGCTCATCCGGTGACCATCGCCGCAGCAGCCTATTGGGATGTGGGGCGATCCGCCATCGTGGCAAAAGGGATTATGCCGGGTGAGCACATCCCCGGCCACGCTGGCCGTTTTGAAACTGCGATGATGATGGCAATCCGGCCTGATCTGGTTTTTGCCGATGGTTTGGCACAAACGAAGGACTATTCGAAGCAATCGTTGGGGCTGATGGTTCCACTGACCGGGGCGACGGTGCAGGTGCATGGAGCGTGGGGCAGCGGACCTGGCTATAGCGACGAGCCGGCGGCAGCCACCGTAGAGGAAGGTCAAGCCATGCTGGATGTGATTGTGGAGGAGGTGGCTGGGTTGATGGTCAACTTCCACGGCATGGGGGGATAAACAACGAAGAAAAATGATGCGTGAAACGCGAGATTATTCGACCTTTCTCACGTTTCACGCATCACGTTTCAAAAGCATGGGAACTGATTCGACCATGCCTACTTTACTTCGAAGATAATTTCAACCTCGCAGGCCCAATTGTCGGGCACTGTCAGGCCGATGGCGCTGCGGGCATGACGGCCAGCTTCGCCAAAGACCTCGATCAGCAGATCGCTGCACCCGTGGATGGCTGCTGGTGTATTGTCGAAGTCTGGGGCCACATTTACCATGCCAAAGACCTTCACCACCTGCACCACATTATCCAGACTGCCCGCCAGGCTATGCACAGCCTGCAAACAGTTGAGCGTACATAATTTGGCTGCCTCGTAGCCCTGTTCCACCGAGACATCCCGCCCCACTTTGCCCTTAATCGCTTGATCCCCCCAACGCGAAACCTGACCCGATGTGTAGATCAGATTACCGGTGCGCTTGGCGTGCATCAGCCGCCCGGCGTTCAGTTCGATTTTTTCCAGGCTATAGCCCATTTCCTGTAACTTTGCTGCATACGACATTTTCTTTCTCCTTTGTGCTTTCATGCCTTTGTAGGATGCTATTCCGGCAGAACCGCAATCACATCGACTTCGATCAGGATATTCGGTAGTTGCACGCCAACCGTCGTGCGCGCTGGGTAGGGTTTGGTAAGATAGGCCTGATAGACCTGGTTCATTTCGGCAAAATCGCTCAGATTAGCCAGATAGACGCCCGTTTTGGTTACATGCGCCCAATCCGTGCCCGCGGCTTCTAACAATACCTTCAAATTCTCGAAGACCTGCACTGCCTGGCTGCGGAAATCCGGCGCGATCTCGCCTGTAGCTGGGTTGCGTGGACCTTGCCCCGAAATATAGACCGTCGGCCCACTCGCCACAATCCCCTGGGAATAGATACCCGCGGGTGGGGCGCCCTTTTCGGAAGATACTTCTTTACGCATATCTGGTTACTCCTCATGAATCATCGAAACGTCTTTGCACTACAACACATCATGCAATAGCCGCAGCCAGTTTCCGTGGCAAATGGCGTTGATATCGCTCTCTTTGTAGCCCCGCTCTCCCAAAATTTCGGGAATCTGCTGTAAATCGGTGATCGTATCCAGATCGCTGGGGGACTGCTCCCGGCCAAAGCCTCCGTCCAAATCTGTGCCCAGGGCCACATGCCGGGCATTGCCCGCCAACTGGCAGATATGGTCGATATGATCCACCACATCCCCAATAAAAACACCCTCGCTGCTCTGCTGCCCTGCCCGCCAGTTAGGCGTCACCATCCAAATATCAAACGCGGCACCGATGACTCCACCTCGTTCGAAGATGGCCCGCAATTGATCATCGCTGAATTGACGTTGGTGGGGCACAATGGCCCGGCAGTTATTGTGGCTGGCAAGCACAGAGCCATCGAAAATCTCCAGCGCTTCCCAAAACGCCTGATCCGAGAGGTGGGTCAAATCAAGAAGCATGCCCAACCGTTCCATCTCCTCCAACAAAGGTCGTCCCAAATCGGTTAAACCGATTTCTGTGCCTGTACCGCCTGCGTAGCGGCAGGGGCCGTAATGGGCAGGGCCAATAGCCCGCAGACCCGCCGCATACCAGGCTTCCACCTGCTCTGGATAGAGGATAGGGTCTGCCCCTTCCATAGAAATCACAAAACCCAGGGGTGGCTCCGCGCCTTCCCCAGCCCCATCATCTTCCCATTCCACCCAATCGTTCCAATGGCTGTCCAACTGATCCGCGCTGGTGATCACCCGCACCACATCCATCTCTTCCAACGCGCGGTAGTAGGCCAACTGGCCGTGGGCCATGCCATAGGCCTGGGCGGGAGAATCGTAATCGATATGGGGGGCCGGACGCCCTGTGGAGCGGGCGATGAGAGTGGCGAACGAGAGGCCAATACGTCCGCGCCTCATCTCTGGATAGGCAACAGTGCCCTGGCCGCGCCCCTTACCTGGGGTCTGCTGCTCCCGGCTGCGGATGGTGTAGGCCGAAGCCAGCAAATCCCGGTTGCCTTGCAGGGCATTCATGGAGAGATCAAGGTGGGCGTCGATGAGAAGCATGGGAGAACTCCTGACAGGGAAAAGACAAAAGGGGGATGCAAAAGGAGAAGTTTGTCCCTATCCAAACGCGTCCCGAAACTCCGAGACCGCTTTCGGTCCGCTCCGCTCCAGGCCAGCGTAGAACTGCTGTTGGTCTTGGATGCGATAGTCCAGCCGTTCTACCCGGAAAGGAACCATTCGCTCCCTATTGCGCCGCCGATCCAATACTTGCAGAAAATACTGCACTGCGTTGTCCACGCTGTGGGAATCGGACCAGTCGGATTTGTAAAGAGGCGTACCTGCCTGATTGAAGATCCACGTCATGTTGGGCATGGAGCCATAGGCACGGTGGCAAGCCCCGTCCAAACTGTCAACCAGGATTGAGCGGCTGACACCCAACACATCCCGCAGAGCCACGCCGTGGCGCAACTTTTGATCCATGGATGTGTGGTGCGGATAAAACTCCCCCGGATGGGCTTCGTTGGTATAGAGAAAAATGGAGCCAACCCCCGCTTCGGCGTACCGTTGGGCAATGGTGTTCATGGATGGCGACGCCATCCCACAGTAGGGTCAGGTGAAGCTGCCGAACTCGACGATTGTATAGATGTTGGCCGACCAGACCGCAGACAGACTCGTCTCCCCACCGTCCAACGCCCACAGAGGAAAGTCGGGTGCTTTGCTTCCCAAGGGCGGGCTTTGATCAAAACGCATCCACGGCTCAAATTTGGCAGGGACAAACTCGTCGTAATTATAGCGGGTGAGGAGATCATCCGTCATGGAGGTTCCTTTGGGAGTACGTGTGCATACTGGGCAGTGCGTGCTGCATATTTATCCTACGCACCACGCACTCGATTCCTACGCTGTTTCCAGGGCGACGCCATAACTTTCCACAACTGCCAGGGTTTGGGCGTCGAGCAGTTT
>JAHEML010000816.1 GCA_024643705.1 Caldilineaceae bacterium
CTGGGCTGCTTGGTATCACATGCTTTGAACCAGGCATCCTTGTAGCTATAGCCAAAGACGATATTGGTAGCTACGGTGGCACCAAAGCCGCTGACATCGTAGGCCGTGGTGCGGAAGCCGGCCAGACCGTGCATGCGGTTCATGGCTCCGTACCAGTCGGCCCGGCTGCTGTCGGCGATTACGCTGCACGAGAGCAGGAACATCCATTCCAGGTCAACATTGCCCCAGAAACCCTGCACCTCGCCATGCTGGACATATTCATCGTCCGGCGCGCGCACGGTAAAACCACCCGGCCAGCCGTGACCTTCGTAGAAGACCACATCAACAGAGTCGATGTAGCTATTGTTGTTGTCTACGAAGTCATCTTCCCAGACGCTGCTATTGCCATAGATATAGCAATCGTGGCCGGAGTAATCACACCAGCGTGGGTAGCCCCAGATAGTGTAGGGGTGGTAGCGAAGGGTGTTATAGAAACCCGTCACATTCGCCTGGGAGTTGGGCAGGTTGCCGCTGCCGCCATAGTCGGCCATGTAATAGGCAGCTACTTCGTGCTCATACTTGCTCCAGGCCGCAGTTGCGTCGGCTTCGTTGGTGTCGTCGGCCACGGTTGGTACATCCTCTGGCGCTTCTTGGGCCAGAACAGTTGCCGGGACGAGCACCATACTCAAGAGCATCACCAGTGCCATCAGCGTCAGATTCCACCGACGTTTATGGCTTATGAAATTACTGTCGTTCATCGTTTTTCTCCTTTGCATACGGGGGAATGCAAGCAAATACATTTCTACTCATTTGGATTCTGCAGAAAACAATCATTTTACATAGAGTCTCCTTTCATTCTTAACAAAGTTATTCCTTAACGCTGAACCGATGGCAGGAACAACTTACGCGTAATCTGCCGTCCTTCTACCAGGGGCAGAGGCGGCACAACGGGGAAGTATTGTCCTTTGTTGTCATCGACGGCGATGTTACCCGCGCTGTCGACAACTTGGACAAAGAAAAGCGTCTTGTTGGTGCTGGTGATAGTACCAGTCCATTTAGACGCAGAAGAATCGAAACTCAGGTCCTGGGTCAACCATTGGCCCTGACCTTGGGTATGGGCTATCACCACTCGGCTGACCTCTGTATCGTCATATGCCTCAACTTTGATAAAGCCGCTGCCGGCTGCTTCGTTCAAGACACCGTCCACATGCTCGATGGTGGCGGGCGTTGAATCGGCGCTGAACGAATAGAGGGTGTTGAGTGTTACCTGACTGAAGGTGCGTTGGGTTGCCTGGTTCGGGTCGTACTGACCCAACGACATGACCAGTGTGTCGTTGGCAGTTGCCAGACTTTGGCCGCTCTGCAATGCAAAGGGCTGTGGCGGATACCACCCCCCGGCATTGAAAGAGGGTTCCCCTGTGTCGTTGACATATTCGTTGTCCGGGCGGGCCACCACTGGATTGTAGCCAGTTGTGTCGGAATAGGTGCCGCCCAAGAAGAGAACCCCGCGCAGCGAACCAGCCGCCGGTGCCGTGACATCGGCGAAGTAGTTGGGCTGAATCGGTGTGCCTGCGCCGAAGCTCACATTCCCGTCCAGATCGTTGAAGCTGCCTTCGGTGGAACTGTTGTCGCCAAAGTTGCCTGCCAGGCTGTAGGAGAATGTCCCCACACTGACATCGCCGAAGGAAGTAGGGGGAGCAAAAGTCTCGTTGGCGCTGGGGAAAGGATCCCCATCCGACAGGGTTCCACCACTGGTCACTTCGTACATGGGCAGACCATACAGCGTGACCTGCATCAGGCTCTTGGCGTCGTAAGCTCCAAAGACAAAGGAGCTGCTGTAATACTTCTGCTTGGCAGCTACCAAGGCTGGCCCGATGGTTGCCCGGGTGTCGCGCAACAGCTCTCGGGCATAGTTGCGCATAATGGCTTCGGAGTAGACCACGCCACCACCGCCCCAGCCAAAGCCTGTATTGCCCACATAGTTGGCCCGCTTTTGCTGGAATACCTGGGGCAAATCCAGGGCGTTGGGATCGTTCAGCCCACCATGGCAGCCCACAGCAAAGATGATGGCCCGGCGGAGATCGCTCACACCTGCCGCGATTTCGGCCGCGGTAATATCGCTGCCAATAGGAACCAGCGTTGCCGTGTGGGTGGAATGGCCGTTGATTGATTGCAAGTCGTAGCGTGGGTTGGCATTGAGTAGCCATGGGCGTAATTGTTGATCCGTCCACAGATTGCCCAACAGCTTATCGGTTGGGATGGTATCGTTGCTGGTCAACAGACCCACGATGTTGGCGCTATCCTCGACAAAATCCCAGCCAGAAACCAACGCCTTTTCTATTTTTGTCTCCTGCCCTGCCAGGAAAGTATCGATCACGCCGATGATTTCCGAAGGGGTTTCGATGAGGCGGCTGCTGGCATAGTCGGGAATGTAGAGATCGTTGCCCTTCCATTGGCTCGGTTCTTTGTCGGTGTAATAGTCGTCG
>JAHEML010000817.1 GCA_024643705.1 Caldilineaceae bacterium
TGCCAGGATAGGCCGAAACCAACTTTGTGTATAGGGTTAAGGTTGGTTGGCTATTCAAGACGTTGACACGAGTGATCAGCGCAACGTTCTCTGTGTAGCTGTAGGCGGCCAGTTGCAACGTGGCGGCGTGGGGTGGGCTGACATGGCCGATGGGGGCAAAATCAGGATTTAATATTCCTCTCCAGTCCCATTGCTGCCCGTCGGTCAGCGTGGGGTTGTTGATCTGTTGGATGCAGTTGGCATCTTCCGGGGTTTCGGTGGCAGTTGCTGTCGGTGTGATTTGCGATGGGTCTACAGTCGGGGTCGGGGTTGGCGTGGCCGTTGGGGTCTCTGTCGCTGGCAAGGGTTGACAAGGGACGCTGGTGCTGTATTCATCGGCCCCGATGTCGTGGACGAACGAACCGTCGTTGTCCCCATCACAAGGTCGATCATCAAAGTCGAAGTCCACAGCCACATCGATCAGCACTGCGCCTTTGTCGATGGCTGGACTGTTTGGCTTCAAATGAAAATCTCCCTGGCTTAGATTGACAAAAAGTGGGTCTGTGTCCACATTGCCATTCGTTCCTACTGGGTCATCTAAGCCGTACACATGAGTATCTGTATTCCAGAATAGGTTGTTGGAAAAGGTGCGTGCTTGTTCGGGAAATTCCACGCCTACACCGGTACCTACATAGCCGATAATGTTGTTTTGAATGCGCGCCCGCCCCACCCCTCTTAGCCCAATGCCTATCGAACCACCCAGCCGAGTATTGTTGGCAATCAACACCAGCCCGCCTTCTGGCGAAGCCAAATGGATGCCGTCGTCGGTGTTGATCACCCAATTATTGATGATCAGGTTACCTGTGGAATAGGGGCTGACATTTTGTATATCCAAAATACCTGTCACCAAATTTCCATCAACCACAAAAGGCCCACTCTTGACGTTAAGTTGCCATTTTACATAATTCGCTGCAATGTAGGATTCGCCAAAAACGTTGAGCGCAGAAAGGGCGCTATTGAAAACGATCGCACCTGTCGCACTGCCGATGTCAATCGAGAAATTTGACACGTTTTCGGTTGCAACAATCCGGTTGAATAGTGGCGCACCATTACACGTAATCAGCGAGCCGGATGAATTCGAGTCTGAGGCAATCGTCACATCCTGCAAAAGTGAGTCGTTGGCACAAGCCATCATCGGGATTGCATTGCCACGAATCGTGACCTTTTCTGGTTTGCCCGCCTCGGCCCCAAAGAGATCCACGCCCTCGCGCATCACGATTGCGCCACTCGAATAGATACCAGGGCGCACCATCACCACGTCCCCATAGACGCCTGTGTCTATGCCTTGTTGAATCGTTTGGAACGGATGGGCAGGTGAACCATCGCCCCCAGCTGCGGCTGTCTTGTCTACCCATATTTCCCGGTTGGCGCGGTTGCGTTGCCGCGCCACCGGCAGTTCTCGATGCGGCTGGTGCCACTTGATTGCCAACTCTTCTTCATTGGCTAGCACAGCCAGCGGAGCAACAGGTGCAGAAAGATCATTGCGGCCACTCCTGTCACTCGACATCGCCACAGGCGTGGGCGTTAACCCAAGTGGCCCACCTACAATCAAAACTAACATAAAGGCGATAAGAATCGTCGTCAAATGTGCTCGCATTGCAAAAGCTCCCGGTAAAAAAAAACACAATACGCTTACAATATATCATGAAGCACTTGAAATAAAGAATAGAACAAATTGACCCGTTCCCTCCCCTTAAAACCACTAGCAGACAATTTTTCATCGAATCCCCTTGGACAGCGTACAATGAATACAATGGCAAGCCCGATCAACCGTGATACAAGTGTGCATCCGAAACGCTTCCAACGAAGCCATGCACTCCTAAAACCAATCCAATCCCAAATCACCCAACACAAAAATCCCCATGCCCAAACGAACAGACATCTCCTCCATTCTCATCATCGGCTCCGGCCCTATCGTCATCGGCCAGGCCTGCGAATTCGACTACTCCGGCGCGCAGGCGTGCAAAGCCCTGCGCCAAGAGGGATACCGCATCGTTCTGGTCAACTCCAACCCGGCCACCATTATGACCGACCCGGAAATGGCCGACGCCACCTACATCGAACCCCTGACCGTCGACATTCTGGAAAAGATCATCGCTACCGAGCGGCCCGACGCCCTCTTGCCCACTGTGGGCGGCCAGACCGGGCTGAATCTGGGCGTGGCCCTGGCCGAAGCGGGAATTCTGGACAAATATGGCGTGGAACTGATCGGGGCCAATCTTCGCTCCATGCAAGTGGCCGAAGATCGGGAGCTTTTCAAAGAGGCCATGACCGCAGTCGGGCTGGAATCGCCCCGCAGTGGCGTTGCCCGCACCCTGGATCAAGCTTGGCATATCGCCGAAGAGATCGGACGCTTTCCCATCTTCATCCGCCCCAGCTTTACCCTGGGGGGCAGCGGCGCGGGCACAGTCTTTACCCCA
>JAHEML010000818.1 GCA_024643705.1 Caldilineaceae bacterium
GGCACCGTCCATCTGAAAGAGATCTTCTTCGGCTGGCGCGGGTGGAACCATGCGTTGTTCTACGCCGTCCAGTCCGGCGGCCAGCATGACGGCAAAGGCCAGGTAGGGGTTGGCGCTGGGGTCTGGGCAGCGCAATTCGCAGCGGATGCTTTGGGGCCGGTTGCGAGATGTGCGGGGAATGCGGATGAGCGCGCTGCGGTTGGTACGCCCCCAGGATAGATAAACCGGCGCTTCGTAGCCCGGTACAAGGCGTTTGTAGCTGTTGACCAACGGGGCCAAAATCGGTGTCATGGCTTTGGCATGGGCCAATTGCCCAGCGATAAAATGGAGCGCCACCTGGCTCAGGTCGTAATCATTTTCAGGGTCGTACATGGCTGTGCGACCCTCATCTTTGTGCCACAGGCTCTGGTGCACATGCATGCCCGATCCATTGATGCCGGTGATGGGTTTGGGCATGAAGGTGCAATGCAGGCCATTTTTCTGGGCAATCGCCTTCAATGTCATGCGCACCGTCATGGTGTAGTCGGCAATGGAGAGGGCGGGGCCATACTGAAAATCGATTTCACTCTGGCCGCTGGCAACTTCGTGGTGGGCGGCTTCGATCTTGATACCCAGCGCGCTGAGAGCATCGATCATTTGGCGCCGCACGCTGTGGGAGAGATCTGTGCTGACATCAAAGTAGCCGGCTTCGTCGTGGGGCTGCAACGGAATAAGCGAGCCATCTCGATGGGGGCGAAAGAGGAAGAACTCGACTTCGGGGCCGATCATAAAATCGAAGCCCAACTGTGCGGCCCGCTCTAACTGCCGTTTGAGAATAAAGCGGGGATCACCCACAAAAGGGGTTCCGTCCGGGGTGTACACATCACAGATAACCCGGGCGGTTGACAGTTCCATTTCCCAGGGGATGGGAGCGAAGGTATCCAGATCGGCGACCAGATACATGTCGCTTTCGGCAACACGGGCAAAGCCCTCTACCGCGCTGCCATCAAACCAGACACCATTTTCTACGGCGTCGTCCCAATGGCTGATTGGAATCGTCACCTGTTTGGCGCTGCCCACAATGTCGCTGAACTGTAGACGCACGAAACGAATATCAGCCCGTTTGACGACTTCGTCGATGGCTGCCAACCGTTCCCGGCGCTTTTCGTTGTCCTCTGCCCTGCTTTGCATGTTCGCCCCCATCGATTGTCCCCAAGAAAGATGGCCCAATTGTATCACCGACGGCCCGTTGTCGCCAGATAAAAAGAGGGCAGCAGCCAGAAGCCACTGCCCTCTTGAATTTTAAACACGCGCGATCTAGACGCCGTAGTACATTACAAACTCGTGGGGATGGGGGCGCAGACGTACAGCATCCACATCGGCAACACGGCGGGTAGCGATGTAGGTGTCCAGCAGCCCCTGGCTGAAGACACCACCAGCGGTCAGATAATCGTGGTCTGCTTCCAGGGCGTCTAACACTGCGGAAAGCGAGCCTTCCACCGTGCGCACCTCTCGCATGTTTTCGTCTTCAAACAGATCCAACTCGGAAGGATTGCCCGGATCGATCTTGTTCTGAATGCCGTCCAGACCAGCCATCACCATGGCAGCGAAGGCCAGATAAGGATTGGCCGAGGCATCTGGGCAGCGGAACTCGATGCGCTTGGCCTTGGGGGAATCGGACCCCACAGGAATACGGCAGGCAGCCGAGCGGTTGCGAGCAGAATAGGCGATAACCACGGGCGCTTCGTAGCCAGGAACCAGACGTCGGAAGCTGTTGGTGGTGGGAGCACAGAAGGCCAACAGGCTGTTGATGTGCTTGAGAATGCCACCGATGTACCAGATGGCTTCCTGGCTGACACCCGCATACTTGTCACCGGCAAAGAGAGGCTTGCCATCTTTCCACAGGCTTTGGTGGGTGTGCATGCCCGATCCATTGTCCTCGAAGAGGGGCTTGGGCATAAAGGTGGCTGTCTTGCCGTATTGCATGGCCACATTCTTGGCAATGTATTTGTACAACTGCACATTGTCGGCCTGCTCCAGCATGGGCCGGGAACGCATGTTGATCTCGGTCTGCCCGGCAGTGGCGACTTCGTGATGATGCTTCTCGATAGGCAGGCCAGCCGCGATCATGGTGCGCACGATCTCTGAACGAACATCCTGCAAGGTGTCGAAGGGGGAAACGGGGAAATAGCCGCCCTTGTACCCAACCTTGTGGCCGGAGCCCCATTCGCCCGAATTCCAGGGCGCTTCTACGCTGTCAACCGCATAGCTGGAGGAATAGCGGCCTGTTTCATACTTCACTTGGTCAAAGATGAAGAACTCGGCCTCTGGCCCCATAAAAGCAGTATCGGCGATGCCCGTCGACTTCATGTAGGCTTCGGCCTTCTGGAGAACATTACGGGGGTCGCGGTCAAAGTCCTCTTTGGTGATCGGGTCGATGATATTGCCGATCAGGCAGAGGGTTGGGTGCTCGGTGACG
>JAHEML010000819.1 GCA_024643705.1 Caldilineaceae bacterium
TGAAGCGGGGCTGGGGCTACCTGAGCAGCGCGCTGATGGGTGTCAGCTTCAGCGCTGGATGGATTCCCTGTGTAGGCCCAATCCTCGCCAGTATCCTCTTTCTTGCCAGCGACAGCGCGACAGTAGGCCAGGGCGCGGCACTTCTTGCCATCTACAGCTTGGGGTTGGGCATTCCGTTCTTGATTACCGGTGCGGCCTTTAGCCGTGCCACTGTGCTTTTGCGCCGTTTGAACCGCCATGCCAACATCGTGAGCCTCATCAGCGGCATCTTTCTCATCTATGTCGCGTGGCTTCTTTGGAGTGATCAACTGGCGTCTCTGACGACTCAATTTGCTTCCCTGAACGAGTTGGTGTTTGACATCGAAGATTGGGTCACCGCCAACTTTGGCGTCAGTGCGGCCTTCTCATCGGGCGTGCTGGGTGCTGCACCCTTGGCGCTCCTGGCTGGTGTGATTAGCTTCATCAGCCCGTGCGTTCTACCGCTCATCCCGGCCTATATCGGCTACCTCAGCGGGGCTTCTTTGTCTGACAGTCGCAAATAGTTTTGTCAACCAACGTCGACTAACCTCAACCAACGTCGACCACCAAGGGGCGATCAACGGCATGCACGTTCGACTCTATTCCACCGCCGACTGTGGACTGTGTGATGCATTTCACTACGAATTACTCGATCTACAGGCCGATATCGGCTTTCCCTATGAGAAATGCCATTTGACCCCCAACGATCCTCTCTTTGCTGAATATGCTGGCCGCTTTCCGGTTGTCCACATCGAAAGAGCCGACGGCGAAGTCGTGCGTTTGGCGTCACCCGTCAGCCAGCCCGAACTGCGTTCCCAGATCAGGCTGGCTGCTGCCTTGTCTGCCGGGGCGCAGGTGGATTAGCCCATGTCTACCCCGTCCAACCCGGAAACACCCAACCTGGAAACATCCAACCCATCACCTGTGCACGAGCCGCAGCCCCTCTCCAAGGTGGGGCAGTTTGCCGATGGCATTGTGCTGGGGATCGCCCGCCATTGGCTGCTGCTGATCAACCTGGCTGTGGGTGTCTACCTCTTTTTGCCGCTATCCGCGCCCATCCTCGTCGATGCCGGATACGAGCGGCCAGCGGGGCTGATCTATTCGGTCTATTCCTTTGCCTGCCACCAATTGCCCGAACGCAGCTACTTTTTCTTTGGCGAAAGCCCCCTTTACTCACTGTCTCAACTGGAAGCGGACGGCCTGCCGCCGGGCCAAAATCTCTTCGAGCGGCGGGTCTTTACAGGCAACGAACAGACCGGCTACAAGACTGCCCTCTGCCAGCGGGACATTGCCATCTATGCAACTGTTCTGTTGGGTGGTTTGTTCTTTGGATTGGTGCGCCGCCGGGTGGGTTCGCCTTCGGTCAAAGTCTATCTACTCTTTCTCATCCCCATTGCGCTGGATGGCTTTACCCAGCTTTTTGGGCTGCGCATGAGCAACTGGTGGTTGCGCACAATCACCGGTGCGCTCTTTGGCGGTGCATCGGTCTGGCTTGCTTACCCCTATCTGGAAGAAGCCATGAACGACGTGATCCAGGTTGAAGATGCCCGGCGCAATCGGTGAATTTTCAACCACCGCGCCATTGGACAAATCGACCTACACTTGCTATACTCTTCTCTTGTGACTAGCACAAGCCAATGTGCCGTTGGCGGACTCCACTGCGAGAGAAGCCAGGGCAACGACAGGAAACGAAGGATAGAACGAAATGCCGAATATCAAATCTGCCGAAAAGCGTGTCCGTCAAACTGAAAAGCGCCGGGTTCAGAATCGTGTCTATCGGGTTTCTGCCCGTAGCGCGGTCAAGAAAGCCCGTGTTGCTATCGACACATCCAATCCCGAATCGGAGCAAGCCGTGTTGAACGCGATTCAGGCACTGGACAAGGCCGCTGCCAAAGGCACGATTCATGCCAGGAACGCCGCTCGTCGCAAGAGCCGCTTGATGGCACATCTACACAAAATGAACGCGGCTGAATAGAACAGACCGCTTTTGTATGCAAATAAAAGGCTGCTACACGCTGTGTGGCAGCCTTTTTGCGTACTCTTTTCCGGCTGGGTTTCAGCCGACAGAGAATTTGGAGACGGGTTTTTGTTCAATTATTTTTGCGCGTAGTCGCATGTTGTATGTAAGATACAAGCCTCGCAGCGGGGTGTGCGCGCATCGCACACATCGCGCCCGTGGCGGATGAGATTCAAATGCAGGGTGTAGAAATCAGCGTTGGGCAGAAGGCTCTCCCAATTCCGTTTGACCTCCAA
The DNA here is from genome assembly GCA_024643705.1 of Caldilineaceae bacterium. GTDB lineage: Bacteria > Chloroflexota > Anaerolineae > Caldilineales > Caldilineaceae > JACQGT01. Next base: position 2,272 of record JAHEML010000819.1, read on the forward strand.
TGGCGATGCTTTGCCCCGGCTGATGCCCAAACGTTGACTCTGGCGTTGTACATGGGTATCCACCGGAAAGGTCGGTTTGCGAAAGCAGAAGAGTAATACGATACTGGCCGTTTTGTGGCCCACGCCGGGGAATTCTTGCAGATAGTCCAGGGCTTGGTCTACGGGCATATCGGCCAGGTGATCCAG
>JAHEML010000820.1 GCA_024643705.1 Caldilineaceae bacterium
CAAGCCAGACTTCCAGCAAAACCATTTAGACGAAGCCATTATATCGATGACCCGGCTGAACCGAGCCGCGGCCGCGGCTGCCCGGGCTGGCGGTGTCCACAGCGCCACGGATGTCACCGGCTTTGGGCTGTTAGGCCACGGCAGCGAAATGGCAGTGGCCGCCGCGCGCGAATCCGGCGTGGGCTTCCGCATCGAAGCCGCTGCTGTGCCCGCCCTGCCCGGAGCCTACGAGTACATCGCCGCCGGCTACCTGACACGGGGCAGCACCCGCAACCCAGACCACTTTCGCCAGCACGTTACCTTTGCATCCACAGTCACCGAAGCCCAGCGCACCCTGCTGTGGGAAGCTGAAACCAGCGGAGGATTGCTGATGGCTGTCCCCGCCGCGGGGGTAGCTGCCTTTCGCGGGGAATGCGAAGCGGCGGATCAACCCTATTGGGAGATCGGTGTCGTTGTGCCGGGCACGGGGATCGAGGTAGTGTAGAGTAGAACGATTTGAACATGACACAGCGCATCGTCGTCAAACTCGGAACCAGTGTACTCACCCGCGGCAGCAAACAGCTCAACCGCGCCCAAATGGTGGAATTGACCCGCCAGTGCGCCCAGCTCCACCACGAAGGCCACGAGGTGATCCTCTGCTCGTCCGGCGCGCAGGCTGCGGGGCGGGCAGCGCTGGGCTTCCCCACCCTGCCCAGTACCCTAGCCAACAAACAGATGTTTGCCGCGGTGGGTCAGAGCAAGTTGATGGGGATGTGGGAGAGCTTCTTCGACATTTACAGTGTGCGTGTGGGGCAGATTCTTCTCACCCGGGCTGACACGGAAAACAGGCATCGCTTTCTCAACGCCCGTGACACTTTTGCCGCACTGCTCGAACAGCGCATTGTGCCGGTGGTCAACGAAAACGACGCTGTCTCCAACGATGAAATCAAGGTTGGGGACAACGACAACCTGTCTGCACTCGTGGCTGTATTGGCCAGTGCAGACCTGCTCGTATTGCTCACCGATCAGCCTGGCCTCTTCACCGCAGACCCCCGCAACCACCCCGAAGCCGAATTGATCCGAGAAGTCCACACCATCGATGAATCTTTGCGCGCCCTGGCTGGTGGCTCGCAAAGTGGGTTGGGGATCGGAGGTATGGCGACCAAATTGCAGGCGGCTGATATTGCGCGGCGGGCTGGCGTCTCGGTCGTGATCGCCGCGGGGAGCATGCCCAATGTGCTTCAGCGTCTCTCTGGCGGCGAAGAGGTGGGAACCCGTTTCCCCGCGCTGGAAACCCTCGAATCCCGCAAACATTGGATTCTGGCCGGACAATCCCCCGCTGGTTCTCTACTGGTCGATGCGGGCGCGGCCAACGCCCTGCGCCACAAAGGACGCAGCCTGTTGCCCGCGGGGATTATCACAGTCGAGGGCAACTTCGACCGGGGGGACACCGTCTACATTCGGGAAAATGTCCAAGAAAATATCCGGGAAAATAGTAACCCACCCCTGGCCCGTGGCATCAGCCGCTACAACAGCGACGACTTGAAACGCATCTGCGGCTCCCAGTCGGCCCATATCGCCGAGCGGCTGGGCTACGATTATGGCCCAGTGGCAGTCCACCGCAACGACCTAATTCTCTTGGGGTAAATTCGCCCCAACCAGTGGAAAGATACCACGTTCAGATCAAGAAAGATGTGATGACGAGATGATGTGTGGCAGTCTATTTACTCATCATCCCGCCATCCAAAAGGAGTCCTCAACCATGACAAGCACATTCGCGCCTCCTCCGGTTGACCTGGAGGCAATGGGCAAACGTGCCCGTATTGCCAGCCGTATGTTGGGCCTACTGACAACCACCCAGAAAAATGCCGCCCTGTCTGCCATTGCCGACGCGCTAGAAAGCCAGGCAGATGCTGTGATTGCCCAGAACGCCCTGGACATTGCCGATGGACGGACCAACGGCCTGAGCGATGCCCTGCTGGATCGGCTGCTGCTTACCCCAGCACGCATGCAGGCATTGGCCGACGACACTCGTCACGTAGCAACCCTGCCCGACCCTGTAGGCGCAGAAATCGAGAGCCGCCTGTTGCCCAATGGCATCCGGCTCAGTCGACGACGCATCCCAGTTGGCGTATTGGGTGTGATCTACGAAGCCCGCCCAAATGTCACCATCGACATCGCCACCCTCTGCCTGAAGACGGGCAACGCAGCGATTCTGCGCGGGGGGAAAGAGACCTTGCGCAGCAATCTGGCCCTTGTCGGCGTGATCCAAAACACATTGCAAAGCGTTGGCCTGCCCCAGGACGCGGTTCAATATATCGGCAACCCGGATCGAGCGTTGGTCAGCCAATTTCTACGTATGGATAAATATGTGGACATGCTCATCCCCCGAGGTGGCAACAGCCTGCACCGCCTCTGCCGCGAGCAGAGTACCATCCCAGTGATTACTGGTGGGGTAGGCATCTGCCACCTTT
>JAHEML010000821.1 GCA_024643705.1 Caldilineaceae bacterium
TCGATGCGGGCGGAGAGACCCGCGGGCAGGATGCGAGGCACGTTGTCCAGAAAGCCACCGCCGGTGATGTGGGCCAGCCCTTTCACGACCACGCCCGCTTTTTGCAGTGCAGCGATTTCGGCCACATAGGCTTTGTGGGGGATCAACAGCGCATCGGCCAGCGAGACGCCACTTTCGTCAACGGGCTGGGACAAATCCCGGCCTTCGATGGCTTTGCGGATGAGTGAGTAACCATTGGTGTGGGGGCTGACGCTGGGCAGGCCGATGAGCAGATCGCCTGCTCGCATGGCGTCGGAATGGGGTAGAAGCTCATCCCGACCCACCACGCCGACGATTGTGCCCGCCAGATCGAATGCGCCGGGGGTGTAGACACCGGGCATCTCGGCTGTCTCGCCGCCCAACAGCGCACAACCGATGGCCCGGCAGGCATCGGCCACGCCAGTCACCGCCGCAGCCACGTGCTCCGGCACAATGTGGGATGTAGCGATGTAGTCCAGAAAGAAGAGAGGGCGCGCGCCCTGCACCAGAATATCGTTGGCGCAGTGGTTAACAATGTCGTGGCCGATCCCTTCCCAGCGTCCCATCTGCGCGGCCAGCTTAACCTTTGTGCCCACCCCATCGGTGGAGGCCACCAGCACAGGATTAGCAGGCAAATTGGTCAGGGCAAAAAGGCCGCCAAAGCTGCCCACGTCGGCCAGCACATTCGGCGTGTGGGTGGCGCGCACAGCGGCCTTCATCATCCCAACGGCTCGGTTGGCAGCGTCGATGTCTACCCCGGCAGCAGCATATTGGCTCATGGAAAAATCCTCACAATGGATCCTCTCAATTCTTGTGTGGGCGGGCAATGTCTGTGCGCCACACCGCGCCATCAAAATGAATATGGGCCAGCCCGGCATAGGCTCGATCCGCCGCGGCGGAGAGATCCTCGCCGAGACCCGTGACAGCCAGCACCCGCCCACCACTGGTGATCAGCCCTGTGTCGGCACGTGTTGAGTCGGCCAGCGCAGTCCCTGCGTGGAAGACACTGCAACCCTTCTCTTCTGCCTCGGCCAAACCGTTGATTGTTTTGCCCTTGGCATAGCTGCCCGGATAGCCACCCGACGCCATCACCACGGTTGCCGCTGCGCCTTCCCGCCAGATGGGCTTCGCTTCGTCCAGCCGCCCGTGGATGCAGGCCAGCAGCAGATCGACCAGATCGCTCTCGAGCAGGGGCAGCACTACTTGCGTTTCCGGGTCACCAAAGCGGCAGTTGAACTCCAACACCCGCAACCCGTCCGGTGTCAGCATCAGCCCGGCGTAGAGAATGCCCACATACGGGGCGCCATTTGCAGCCATGCCATCGATCACCGGGCGCAGAACCGTACGCTCCACCTCGGACAGAAAGTCCGGGGAGGCCAAGGGCGACGGCGCAAACGCACCCATGCCGCCCGTGTTGGGTCCGCCGTCGCCGGTGAGCAGCCGCTTGTGATCCTGGGCCGGGGGCATAACCGCGATGTGGACGCCGTCGCAAAAAGCCAGCACCGAAACTTCCGGGCCGATCAGCCGCTCCTCCACCAGCACAGTGGCACTGGCTTCGCCAAAGCTGCGGGCCACCAGCATCTCGCGCAGGGCATGGATCGCCTCGTCCTGGCTTTCCGGCAGAATCACCCCTTTGCCCGCGGCCAGCCCACTGGCTTTGAGAACGGGTAGAGTGTCCAGGCTCTGCACAAAATCTGCGGCCTCTTCAAAATCGTCAAAGACCCGCGCCCAGCCGGTGGGGATGTTGTGCTGCTGCATAAAGGCTTTGGAAAATGCCTTCGAGCCTTCCAACTGGGCCGCGGCCTGCACCGGGCCAAAGATGGGCAGCCCCGCGGCCTGAAAGAGATCGACAATCCCGGCTACCAGTGGTACTTCCGGCCCGACCACGGTCAAATCGATAGCTTGGGCCTGGGCAAAGGCCAGCAGCCCGGCGAGGTCACTGTCGCTGATGGTGACGTTCTCGCATTTGGCCGCCGTGGCCGTGCCCCCATTGCCCGGCGCAACAAAGATGCGTTCCACCTGGGCAGATTGGCTCAATTTCCAGGCCAGTGCGTGCTCCCGTCCACCAGAGCCGATGAGGAGAAGGTTCATTCGATAGTGTCCTTAGTGTTGCGTGTTGCGTGTTGCGTGTTGCGTGTTGCGCAGCCACTGCCAAGGGACCGTCGCTGCCTTACGCAAACCGCAGCATGCAATCGATCAATCCCCCCACACTCCAGCGAACTTCTCTTTCGCCTGCAATTCGATATAGGGAACCGGCGTGCTGAAAGGATAGTTGCCAGTGAAGCAGGCATTGCAATAGCCATCTTCTGCCTGCAACGCGGTCATCAGCCCGTCGATGGAAAGATAGGCCAGGGAATCTGCCCCAATGTGTTCGCAGATTTCGTCCAGATTTTTGTGCGCAGCGATCAGCTCGTTCTGGCTCGCCATATCCACCC
>JAHEML010000096.1:0-1985 GCA_024643705.1 Caldilineaceae bacterium
TCAGCCAGCCCTTCGGCGTCCAGCCAATCCAGCAGACGCCCCACATTGTCGTCGATGGAAGCTACACAGCGCAGATAATCTTTGATGTAGCGCTGATACTTCCACTTCTTCTCCTCTTCCGGCGTCAACCCCTCTGGCGTGGGTTGTTTGAGATCGGTCAGGGTCATATCCCGGTCGATGCGCATTTTTGCGGCAGCCGCGGCCGCGGCCCGGTTGCTGTAATCATCGTTGAACGTCTCTGGGTAGGGAATCTCCTCGTTTTCGTACATGGTCGCGTGCTTCTCGTCGGGTTGCCAGGGGCGATGGGGCGCTTTGTGATGGCACATGAGAAAGAAGGGTCGTTCGGTATCCCGTTTGTTCAGCCAATCCAGCGAAAAGTCGGTGATCAGATCGGTGGCGTAGCCGGGGAAGACTTTGCGTTCACCCATCTCGATCATTTCCGGGTCGTGATAAAGCCCCTGGCCCGGTAGCACATTCCAGGAGTCAAAGCCTGTGGGGTCGGCTTCACCCCCATGGCCCAAATGCCACTTGCCCACCATCGCCGTTCGATACCCCGCGGCCTGCAACAGCTTGGGCATGGTCACCTGGCGCCCGTCCAGCCGGGAGTCCAGGGTCGTCACCCCATTGATGTGGTTGTAGGTTCCGGTCAAAATCACGGCGCGGCTGGGGGTGCAGATGGAATTGGTGCAGAAACAGTTGTCAAAGCGTATCCCGTCATTGGCAATGCGGTCCAGATTGGGCGTGTGGTTGATACGACTGCCATAGCAGCTCATGGCGTGGGAGGCGTGGTCGTCGGACATGATGTAGAGAATATTGGGTCGTGGATCGGCCATTGAGAAATCTCCCGGCAGTTGACTAATGATTATTTGCAAAACATGTGCAATAATGAGACAATAGATGAATGTTTCGTATCAAGACAATTGGGGATAAAACCATGCCAATCTTTCATACGTCTTTCACTGTTGCTGCACCCTTGCAAGCAGTTGCTGCTTTTCATGACGACACCCGCACCCTGCGAAAGCTGAATCCGCCACCGATCATTGTTCAGCTTCATCGGGTTGATCCTTTGGGTGAAGGCTCTGTGTCTGAGTTTACACTCTGGATGGGGCCTCTGCCAATCCGTTGGCGTGCCGTACACAGCCAAGTAGGCCCAAATGGCTTCACCGACACCCAGGAGCGCGGGCCACTTGCCTATTGGAAACATACCCATTCGTTCACGGCAGTGGACGCCCGCACCACCCGCGTCAACGAACATATCGACTATGAATATGCGCCGGGATTGAAAGGGGTCTTCAGTTGCCTGCTCTTTGGCAAACCAGGGTTGACCTTCTTGTTTGCCTATCGTGCCTGGGCCACGCGCCGGGCTGTGGAGGAGAAAAAACGATGAAACGCTTGCGCTGGATTTTGATTGGATTGCTTGGGCTACTGATGGTAGCAGCGGCCTCTTTTGTCATCTGGGCCGAGACACCCCTGGGGCCAATGCCAGAGGCTGTTGCTGCCTTGCAAAGCGATAGCGCCGTGACGGTGGAAACCGATCCCTGGTTGATCTTCACCCCGACGGATGGTACGCCCACCACGGGCCTGATCTTCTACCCCGGTGGTCGGGTAGACCCAGCGAGCTATGCGCCCCCGGCCCATGCTATCGCCGCAGCGGGCTATCTGGTCGTCATCCCGCCTGTGCCCCTCAATCTGGCCGTCTTTTCGCCCGCCATCGCCGCCGATGTGATGGCCGCCTATCCGGCCATTACCCGCTGGTTTGTGGGGGGGCATTCCCTGGGCGGTGCAATGGCTGCTGATTTTGCCTACAAGAATCCAGAGACTGTGGATGGGCTTGTGCTTTGGGCCAGCTATCCCGCGGGCAACAGTGATTTCAGCCAGCGCCCGGACTTTCCCGTTCTGTCAGCATACGGCTCGGCAGATATGGGGCTGGATGGCATCGAGGCCAGCCGCGCACTGCTGGCCGACACGACCGAGTGGTTGGTGAT
>JAHEML010000096.1:1995-8986 GCA_024643705.1 Caldilineaceae bacterium
GGTTGGTATGGCCCCCAACCCGGAGATAACCTGGAAACGATCAGCAGGGAAGATCAGCAGGGGCAGCTCATTGGCGCAACTATAGACTTTCTTGCCACGCATACAGGCGATTGATGAAAGGTGCTGGGCGCTCCGTTGAGAAGTGCTGCTGCGCGGATCAACGGAGCACCCGGCATGCCTAGCCTGACCCACTTCATACTCCCCACTGCACTTCTACCATCTGATGTCCATTCAATTTTGGCAGCAAAAAGTTGACCCGCCCCCCCACCGTCACAAAGCGTAATTCCTCGCCTTGCGGCACACTGCGAATGCTTTTCACCGGGCCATCCATGCGCAGGGAGACTGCCAGATCGTGCAGGGGAATCACATCTTCGATCACATCGAAATCCAGCCCTCGTCGTTCTGGAATGTAATGGAGCAGGTGGACGATCCAGCGGTTTTTGTCAGTCTGGGCGTTAATGGCCGCCAGTACGCTTGTGGGCCCCTGATGGCGCAGCAGCGGATTCGGCAAGAGCAGGTCCAGGGCATTGAGCAGCATCAACTTGCACCAACGGGGCGCGTTCTGGTTGTATTGGCGAAAGATGGGGTGGGCGAAATAAATCACGTTCTGCCGCCGCACAACCGCCGGTCCCGCCATCTCCCCGGTGGAAGGTGTCTGCCGGTGAGAGCAAAAGTGCCGCCAGTCCCGGTCAAAATAGGAGGGGACGACGCTGCCCAGCACTTCCGCATCCTCTGCGGCGGCGATGGGTAACCCCCGCATGTACATCACATATTCCGTCTCCCGCATCCCCCGCACCAGTGATCCCTCTGCCAACAGATAGTCCACGTAATCGCCTTTGGCAAAGTTGCGCCCCCGCACCAGCGCTCCGCTTGGGTCGGTTGGGCCATCGCCCGTCTTCTCCACGCCCCATTCTGACAACGCGAAGTCGCTGCCGTCCACTTTCAGACCGGCTTCAAAGGAGGCGATCACCCGCCCGCCGCTGGCGATATACGCCTCCACTTTGGCGGCCAACTGTGGGCCAAAGGGCGCGATGTCGGGCAGAATCAGCACCCGATAGGGACCGAAATCGCCGCGGCTATCTACAATGTCGAACTGGTGGCCGCCCTCCTGCAACATCCGAATCGCGCCCATTGTTTCCGGTGTCAGCCGTTGGCCGGTCCACTCTTCCGGGGTAAGCAGAGCGATCTCCGTCACGGGCTGCGCCCCCATACACCACGGCTCTTTCTGTACCACCTCGGCATAGACCGCGCCCACCAAATCGTATGTGGCCTGATCATTGCGCCCGGTGGGGTGCAACTGATCACCGATGGAGCATTTAGCATTGAGGGCCAGCATTTGGAAACACTCGAATTGCAGGGCGGCCTCGTTTTTGTAGGAGTGGAAGTCGCCCCAGGAGGTGTGAAACTTGCCCGTCATACCCAGGCAGTCGTTGCCCAGAGTGCGGGCGTAGCGCTGGGCCAACGGAAAGTGCATGTAGCCCCAGCCGCCGCTGGGCAACGATTCCAACTCCCAATGGCTGTACTCCTCCAACACTTCCCAGTGGCGGGGGCCGATGTGGCCCGCGTTGTAGAAAATCGTGGCCTCTGCGCTATAGCTGCGCACGTGTGCGCTCAGCTCCTGCTTGAAGCGATTGACCACTTGGCGACCAAATCTCCGTCTCTCGTCTCCGTTGGACGGATCAAAGCCCCGTTGCAGCATCTCCCGGCGGCAGGCCGCGCAGGAGCAGTCCTGATCCCCCACAATATCAAAGAAAAAGCCGTCCACTGCGGGCAGCGTCTCGAACATTTCGGTCACGTGAGCTTTCAAAAAAGTCACATATGGGGTGTTGACGCAGAGCCGGGCGTAGAAGCCCGCTTCGTAGGGTTTCTGGCCGACGATTCCCCCATCCTCTGTCACCTGCACCCAGTCGGGGTGGGCATTGGCGGTGAAGTAGTCCCACTGAATTGTCGTGTAAATGGGAACGCGGATGTTGCGGGCGTGGGCCGCTTCGATCTGCTCAGCCAGCAGGTTGCGGGTCAGGTGGGGGTGTCGGCGCTCCGGGTTGAGCGCGGTGTCGTAGTAGACCATCCCGTGGTGGCAGCGGGCAAAGCAGGTGATAGAATTCACGTGGGCGTCGGCCAGCATCTGTGCCCAGGCGTCGGCATCAAATTCCGAGCCGATGCCGACGATCTGTTCGGATGTGTGGAAGTCCAGGTGAATCTGACGGTAGCGCAGGAAATCGGACTGGGTCATTGGGGTGTCTCCTGTGGTGCGGGGATGTGGGGATGTGGGGTGACCGCAGCCGGCAGACGACCGACAGCGGTGATTCGTGGGGCAAGTTTCTTATCTGCCATTTGTATCTGGCGATGATTCGATGCGTATGGCCTGAATCACCCGTGCAATCTGCCGGTCGAATTTGTCGTTGTCCGCCTTCCAACAGGGGAAATCTTCGGCCAGCCTATTTCCCATTGTGCTTGTCTCAGGTGACGCCCGAATCTGGGAATGGGCCAGCACGATTTCCAACATACAACCTCGTGCTGGCCCATTCCCGGAATCAATAGCGGCAAATCTACCGCATCTCTGCCAAATACCCGTTCAGCGCCTGAATGCCATAGGCCAGCGGGTTGCCCACATTCATAAACTTGTAGCCCCAGGACAATTTTTGTTTGACTTCGTTGATATCGCCCAGGGTCGTCCCTGCGGGGATGCCCTTCTCGGCCAGAATGCGCGGAAACTCCCGCATCATCTCCTGTAGCTCCGGCGTCTGCATCTCCGTAATCACCCCCAGCGACGCCGACATATCCATCGGGCCGATGAAGAGCACGTCGATGCCCGGCACTTTTGCGATCTCTTCCAGATTGTCGTAGGCCTGCTTGCTTTCGATCTGCACGATCAACACGGTTTCGTCGTTGGCCGTCTTGATGGCGTGATTCCAATCCACACCGGCCAGCGCGGGCCAGTTGGGCGATACGCCCCGTTGGCCTTTGGGTGGATAGAAGGCATATTCCACGGCCCGGGCCGCCTCTTCGGCTGTGTTGACCTGGGGAACCATCACCGCCACCGCGCCCACATCGTAGGCCTTCTTGATCAGCGCAGGATCGTTCCAGGCCACCCGGATCATCGGGGCCACGCCGTGCTGCCGGGCAATCACCGGAATCATATCCAGGCTCTCGCTGGCATAGGGCGCGTGCTCGGTGTCGATCCAGAGGAAGTCGATGGCACTCTTGCAGATGGCTGCGGTGACGCCAGAAGTCGGGGCAGGCAGGGCTGTGCCCAAAACGGTCTGGCCGTTGCGTAATTTTTCTTTCAAGGGGTTCGGATACACTGGAATTTCCTTTCGGGATGGATAGCGATTGTAGCTGGTTTGGGGTCGTGCAAAGACCAATTGCAGCGATCAGCGTATCACAGATCGAGAGAATCGTCATTCCTATTTGGGCGATGCAACGATCCTCACCAATTCGTATACGACCCATCCCGTCGGCGCAGATGGGGGGCTTCCCAGTATTTGAACTCGGCGGCCTTGGCCCGTTCTTCGTTGAACTCGACCCCCAACCCTGGGGTGTCGGGGACAATCAACCGGTATTCATCCAAAACCGGTTGCATGGGAAACCAGTCGGGATCGTAGTAGCCGCCCTGCTCGGTAGGCGAGAGACGCATCTCCAGCCAGGCGAAGTTGGGAATGGCCGCAGCCAGGTGTGCGGTGGCTGCGGTGCAGATGGCACCCAATGGGTTGTGGGGCATCACGTCCACATAGTGGCTCTCGGCCAGAGCCCCAACCTTCATGGACTCGGTCAGTCCGCCCAGGTTGCAAACATCGATGCGCGCATAGTTGGTCAGACCCTGTTCCAAAAAGGGGAGAAATTGCCATTTGCTGGCGAACTCCTCGCCGATGGCAAACGGCATTGAAGTCATACGGCGTAACGCAGCGTAGGCCCCCGGTGTTTCGGCCCGGATCGGTTCTTCCAGCCAGTCCAGAGTACCCGTGGGCAAACGCTGGCAGAAGGAGGCTGCCTCGGCCAGAGTCAGGCGGTGGTGGTAGTCTACGCCCAGCACAGTTTCCGGGCCGATGGCTTCCCGTACTTTTGTCAGCCACTGGGCGGTCTTGCCGATGCTTTCCTGTGGATCGAAGATTCCACCGAGTTCGTAGCCAGGTGCGCCGTGGAAGAAAGTACGGATTGCGGGCCAGCCCCGGTCAGCCAGTAATTGTGCGTGCTCCACCAGTGATGGTCCCATAGGGGCTTTGGTTGTGGCAAAGCAGGGAACCCAGTCCCGCTGTTTGCCGCCGAGAAGCTGGTAGACGGGTACACCCAGAGCCTTGCCCGCAATGTCGTAGAGGGCGATGTCGATGGCCGAGATGGCAACGGCCAGCACCCGCCCGCCCTCGAAATATTGGCTGCGGTACATCTCTTGCCAGAGCGCGCCCATGCGCATAGGGTCCCGGCCGATGAGCCATTCCCGGTAGTGGCGGATTGCGCCCACCACTGCCATCTCCCGCCCCGCCAGCCCGGATTCGCCCCAGCCGTAGAGTCCCTCGTCGGTCTCCACTTTGACGATTAGTTGATTGCGTCCGCCCACCCAGACCGGGTAGGGCTTGATATCGGTGATTTTCAATGGGTCTTTTTCCCAAAAGAGAGCACGGCAGACGACGGACCACAGACCGCCTATCGCTGTCCGCGGTCGGTCGTCTGCCGTCTGCCATCCTCTTTACCAATTCGTATACGACCCATCCCGTCGGCGCAGATGGGGGGCTTCCCAGTATTTGAACTCGGCGGCCTTGGCCCGTTCTTCGTTGAACTCCACACCCAGTCCTGGCGCGTCGGGGACCAGATAACGCGCGCCGTCTTGCTGGGCTTGTACGGGGAACCAATCGGGATCGTAGAACATTCCCGCCTCCGTAGGCGACGAGCGCACCTCCAGCCAGGCAAAGTTGGGTACTGCTGCGGCCAAATGCACCGTAGCCGCGGTGCAGATGGGGCCAAGGGGGTTGTGGGGCATCAGGTCGATGTAGTGGGCCTCGGCCATGGCCGCTACTTTCATAGCTTCGGTCAGCCCACCCACATTCGAGACATCGACACGCGCATAGTTGGTAATGCCCCGCTCGATGTATGGGAGGAACTGCCATTTGCTGGAAAACTCTTCGCCGATGGCAAAGGGCACGGTGGTCATCGTGCGCAGGGATTCGTAGGCTTCTGGCGTCTCGTCCCGAATAGGTTCTTCCACCCAATCCAGGGTGCCTGCTGGCATGCGCTGGCAGAAGGATGCCGCCTCGGCCACGCTCAGTCGGTGGTGGTAGTCGATACCCAACACAGGCTCCGGGCCGATGGCCTCCCGCACCTTTGTCAGCCAGGCAGCGGTGACACCGATAGATTCCCACGGCTCCCAAATCTGCCCGTCGGCGCCCTGGTCGCCCCGGTAATTGGGGGTGGTGCGGATGACGGTCCAGCCATGCTCCACCAGCAGCTTCGCCTTTTCAATCATTTCTTCCAGGCTGCTGCCGCCCATTGTGGCGAAGCAGGGAATCCACTCCCGCTGTTTGCCGCCCAGCAGTTGATAGACCGGCACACCCAGGGCCTTGCCTGCGATGTCATACAGGGCGATGTCGATGGCCGCAATGGCCGCGGTCAGCACCCGCCCGCCCTCGAAATATTGGCTGCGATACATCTCCTGCCAGAGAGCGCCCATGCGCATGGGGTCCCGCCCGATCAGCCACTCCCGGTAGTGGTTGATCGCCCCGACAACCGCCATCTCCCGGCCCGACAGCCCCGCCTCGCCCAGGCCATAGATGCCCTCATCGGTTTCCACCTTCACCACAAGCTGGTTGCGATGACCCACCCACACCGGGTAGGATTTAATGTCAGTAATTTTCATTGAAAGTATTCTCCATCAGGGTGTTTTTTTGACGACGGATGACCGACGAACGACGGACGACCAACGACGATTGTCGGTTGCCCGTCGTCGGTCGTCCGTCGTCCGCCAACTACTTCTCGGTTAACTCACCGCAACGGCCAACTTCTTCATTTCGCTGTCGGTGTAGAGCCGCTCGCCCGCGGCTGCGTTTGTGCGGGCCTGTTCGGCAGATTTCGCGCCTGGAATCGTCACCGAGACAGCCGGGTGGCTGGCGGTGTAGCGGATGGCCGCGGCCACCATCTCCGGGCCGGGAGCCACGATCGCTGCCAGCTTCTCCACCTGTCCCACCTGCTCCAGGAACTTCTGCCGGGCCGCGCCTTCGTCGTTCCAGCCCACCCGCACCGTATCGCTGAAGGTGGACGTGCCGGTGTAGCGCCCAGACAGCACCCCTTTCGCCAGTGGCCCCCGCACCATCACGCCGATGCCATGTTCCTGGCAATAGGGCAGAAAGGCCGCCTCTGGCCCGCGGTTGAGCAGGGAATAGTCCACCTGCACCACGCTGCATGTGCCGTTGACATTGAACTTTTTCAGCACATCCAGGCTATTGGTCGAGATGCCATAGGCGCGCAGACAGCCCTCTTTTTTCAGCGCCTCGAAGCCCTCCAAATAGACCGTCGGATCGGCCACATCCCCCTCATGGCAGAGGACAACATCCACGTAGTCTGTGCGCAGGCGGCCCAGAATGGCATGGCCGCTGATCCGGATGGAATCGACTCCGGTCTTGGGAACTTCTCCGCGCGTGCGCTTGCCCCAGTTGCCGATCTTGCTGACGATGACCACGTTGTGGCGGATGCCCGCCAGCGCCCGGCCCAAGCGAAACTCCGACAGCCCGTTGGGGATGCCGTAGGATTCTGCCGTGTCGAAGAGGGTCATCCCCGCGTCGTAGGCGGCGCGGATGGTTGTCCACGCTGTCGTATCGTCGATTTCCCCCCACTGATTGCCGATATTCCACGTGCCCAGACCGACCACCGAAACGGGCCAGCCCAGTCTGCCAAATTGTTTGTGTAACATTGAGATTTCTCCTTTTTGGTATTGAATGCATGATGCGGATTGGATGGGCTAAATACCTCGTAAGACATATTTTTGTAGGTGCGGTTTCTAACC
>JAHEML010000822.1 GCA_024643705.1 Caldilineaceae bacterium
CTGGCCGTAGCTGGCCGTTTTGAGATCGCTTGGTCGCCACCCTACAAAGCGCATCAGACCCCATTCCAAATAGTTCCAGCCCAACTCTACAGCCCGCTCGACACTGGCCGCTGCCGCCAACAAGGGCAGCAGCACAGGCCAAATGGCTGGCCCGGTGGCGGCTTCCTGGGCCAGCCCTGCCGCAGCCGCAATAGGCGCAGTCAACCCGATCAGCACCAACGCCACGGTTGTGGCCCAAACAGTTCGGCGGGCTGCACGTGCCATGCGTGCCGTCCCTTTTGTCCCACTGGGCTTTTTCATCTCATATCCTCCTCTGCCAAAAAGAAAAATTAAATAGCGCTTGCCAACTCCACCAGCAGACGTACACCAAAGCCGGTTGCCCCCTTGGGTGTTTCTGCCCCTTTTTCTACATCGCTCCACACCATGTTGGCAATGTCCAAATGTGCCCAGGCGTAGCCTTCGGTGAAATGCTCCAGAAACTTGGCGCTGCTGCTCACCCCACCGCCGCTGCCGCCGCTGTTCTTCACTTCGGCCATGTCGCTCTTGATGCTTTCCATGTATTCGTCGTCCATGGGCAGGGGCCAAAGTTTTTCGCCGCTGCGCTCGCTTGCGCCCATCAGGGCCTCTTGTAGCGCCGGGTTGTTGGCAAACAGGCCCGCCCGTACTTTGCCCAAGGCAACGCCCACTGCGCCTGTCAGGGTTGCCAGATCAACCACTGCCGACGGGTTGAAACGGGCCACGTAGGCCAAAGAGTCGGCCAACACAAGCCGACCCTCGGCGTCCGTGCTGATGATCTCAGTGGTCTTGCCCGTCATCCCCGTCAGAATATCTGCAGGGCGAAAGGCCAGGCCGTCGGGCATGTTTTCCACACAGGCAGCCACACCGATCACCCGCCGGGGCAGATTCAGGCGAGCTATCGCCTCCATGGCACCAATGACGGCGGCGGCTCCACCCATGTCGTTCTTCATGCGCCACATCTCCGCGCCAGGCTTCAGGCTGATCCCGCCTGTGTCGAAGGTGATCCCTTTGCCAGCTAGCACAAGGGGTTGTTCCTCTTCGTGGCCCGGGGGTGTATGTTCCAGAATGATAAATTGGGCCTCGTTGGCGCTCCCCTGGCTCACGGCCAGCAAAATATTCATGCCCAGTTCGCGCATGGCGGCTTCGCCCAACACCGTGCTTTTTAGCCCAACCTCTTCGGCCATTTGTCGGGCACGGGTAGCCAGCGCAACCGGATAGAGAACGTTGGGCGGTTCGCTGACCAGGGTGCGGGTTGTGTGGACCTCCCTGGCGATCTTCTCGCCTTGCTCGATGCCTGCTGCCACATCGGTCAAGGTCTGGGGGTTGGCTTCGACCACTGTGCAGCGTTCCAGCCCGATTTGCTTCTGCACCCGTTTGTATTGTGGCGGCTGATAGATCGCCAGAAGGGTTCCTTCTGCCGTTGCCTGGCTGGCCTGGCGCACATCCAAACCAGCAATGCCCGCGCCCTGGACGATGGTGGCGTACGTCTTTACCCCGTCCATTTTTGCCAACTTTTTGGCAACGAGCGCGCTTGCCCGACGCACCTTGTGCAGAGTGTATTCTTGAGCTTTGCCCAGGCCCACAATCAGCACCCGAGGGGCGGGCAGCTTGCCATCGGTGTAGAGCAGAGCGCTGCTTTCCGCCTTGCCCATAAAGTCACCGCTGGCGATAAGGCGTGAGATTGCGCCGCCCAGAGCCTCGTCTACCGACGCCGTGATCGCGCTGAGGGTTGTCATCCCCTCGAAGTGGTTGATCACAATGCAATCGCTCTCGATTTCGGCGATGTTGCCCTGCACGACTTGAATTTCCATTAACAATTCTCCTGAATGATGAACGCTGACATAAATCACTTTCTTTGCGGTACTAAGAGCCATTTCCTTGCCCATTGCTGCCTGTAGACCGCTTAGTACTCATACTTTCCCACAGGTCTGGACAACACCGACCCGAATGTCCATAATTAGCACCGTCAGCTACAGTTTGATGTTAGGCGGTTTTTGTTGCCTGCAAGGTGTGTTTTTGTCAGTTACCTTTTCCGTGAATAATTTCCATATCTGGATTTTCAGTGCAGTACATATGAACCCAGATATAGGCATGTTGAAATAAGGCGGACGCTAGTGCAGCGCGTGAACCTGTCAGCAGAGCAATTGCCCAGAACAGTAAGAAAGCAAAAGCATACATGGCGTTGGAACTATATTTGAAAGCCCCTTCTTTTACGAGAGGCATATCACGGTACTTTTGGCGAAAATGGTCGCCCCCTAACGCACGAGGTACGCCAAAGTATTTTTCAATCGACCATCCAGTATAAATGGCAGGGATTAACAAAACTATACCAGCGATAATTTGAATAACCCTATCGAATTCAAGTGAATCAGAATCGGCTAACCCTACTCCTAACGTTAAAATAGGGCGTAACAACATCAATGGGAAAAAGAT
>JAHEML010000823.1 GCA_024643705.1 Caldilineaceae bacterium
GTGCGCATTATGGATATGGCATTTGCGCCGGACGGAAGGCTGTGGGGCACTACCGGGAATGTATTGTACAGCCTGAACATGGAAACCGGTACGCCCACCGAGGTAGCCAAGATCATTGGTATGACCGATGACAACCAGATCATGGGCATTGGCTTCACCAGCGAGGGTGTGTTGTACGGCACAACCCCGTTCGTTGATGCGCTCTACACCATCGACCCGAATAGCGGAGAAGTAACGGAAGTAGGTCGTCATGGGTTTGCTGTTCCTCATGGGGGCGATATCCCAATGACGTTTCATGGCTCCGGCTGTGCCGGTTCTGCCGGCTGACCAACCGCCAAGCAAGATACAAGGTGAGATAGGTAAAAAGAGAGGGCGTCGAGATCGGCCTGTTGCTGATCTCGACGCCCTCTCTTTTACCTATCTGCATTTGCCTATTTCCCGTGCGCTGCCTGCTTGCCAATGCCCCGGCTTTTCAGCCAGCGGGAGAGACCCAACCCCAACACGAGCATTCCCAGCGAGAATCCCCCCAACAGCCAGCGTTGGCTGGTTGATTCGGAGGTGAGAACCGAGCCGAGCAACACAAAGGTCAGCGAACCGGGCAGAACACCCAGGAGTGTGGCTGTGGCGTAGTGCAGCCAGGGCACACGCACAAATCCGCAGAGATAATTGACCAGATCGTAGGGCAGATAGACCAGACGCATGATCAGTACAGCCTCGAAGCCGTTGCGGCGCAGGTTGGCCGCGTGGCGGGCCATAAAGCTGCTGGCGTCCGGATCATCTTCGTCGAAGAGGTCGTCGCCGAAGAAGCGGCCTACAAAATAAGCCAGGCTCCCCGACAGATTCCCACCAAGCAGGGCATACCCCGTACCCAGCACCGGGCCATAGAGATAGCCGCTCATGGCTGTCATGATCGTGGCAGGAAAGAAAATCAGAGGTCGCAGGGTGTATAAGATCACGTACAAAACCGGTCCCCACGCGCTCTCACCCAGAAAATCCCGCAGGCCCAGGGCTGCTTCCTGGACAGATAAGCCGGTAGAACGCATATACCAAGCGTAGCCCCCCAGCAGCGCCAGCCAGAACAAACCAGTAGTCAACTTTGTGCCATGTGCCCATAAGAAGTCCGCAGGGGATCGGCGAATCGGCGACGCTTCCTCGTTCATTTGTCCCTCCTATTCCAAATGTCTCCACGCCCACCACACCCGTTGACACGCTGTGACCGCCACCAACAGGGCCATCGAACCAAACAACCAGGGGATGTATGCGGGCAACAAAAAGAAGAGCGTGTAAAAAACCACAGTCTCGCCGCCCTCGATCAGGCCAGTGGGCATTTCGATGGATGTCAGGCGCGCCTGGCTGGCAAGTTGCTGTTTTTCCAAAAGAGACGAGAGCAGGGTCCAGGACAGGCTGTTAATCTGAAAGGAAACCAGCAGGGCGATCAGCGACCAGATGTGGGCCGGGGTGGGTGTCGCAACCACAAAGGCAGTGGGCAACGCCAGGTAGATAACGTAATCCAGAAGCAGATCCCAATAGCCGCCAAAATCGCTCTTTTTGTCGTGAGAGCGGGCCACCACGCCGTCCAGCCCATCCAGCAAGCGGTTGAGAAACCAGAATCCAATACCCCAGCCCATCGCGCCCTGGACAATGGCCCAGGCCGACAGCAAACCCGGCACCAGAGCGGCCACCGAGATCAGATTGGGCGACACTGAGCCACCGAACCGTTGGGCCACAGGTTCCAGAAGCCGATCTTTATATTCTCGCAATAGCCCATCTTTCATCCTTCACCCCTCGCTGATGGGTCGCGTACGCCATTGATATAGCACAAATGATATAGTGCAAATGATATAGTGCAAATGATATAGCACAAACAGACGCAAGAGCCGCCATCTGCCCTTGCGTCTGTTTTGTCATCTTCCCGCCTTCTTGGCAATCGGTCAGTAAGTGGTGCTACGTTATCACCTCTAGGCCGCCCATATAGGGGCGTAACACCTCCGGCACAACCACCGAACCATCGGCCTGCTGGTAGTTTTCCAGAATGGCGATGATCACCCGGGGCAAGGCCAACCCCGACCCGTTGAGGGTGTAGACATATTCCGTACCCTTTCCGCCTTCGGGCCGATAGCGAATATTGGCCCGCCGCGCCTGAAAGTCACGGAAGAGGGAACACGAGCTGACTTCCAGCCATTCCTGGCAGCCCGCAGCCCACAGTTCGATGTCGTATTTGATGGCGGCCACGAACGAGAGATCACCCGTGGCGATGGCAATCCGCCGATAGGGCAGCCCCAGCCGTTCGGCCAGAACTTCGGCATCCCTGGTGAGATTTTCCAGCTCCTCCCGGCCCTGGTCTGGCTCCACAAACTTGACCATTTCAACCTTCTGAAACTGATGCACCCGCTTGATGCCCCGCACATCCTTGCCCGCCGAGACCTTTTCCCGGCGGAAGCAGG